>RFZT01000100.1 GCA_009920585.1 bacterium | reverse complement strand
AGTGTCCTCGCCTCTGCATCTGCATCAAAAACGTCAGCAGCAATTCGACTCGCCAGCATTCGACAGAATGTGGATTTCCCTGAAGCAATACCGCCTGTGATGCCGATAACTGACATACTGATATCTTTAAGAGAATCTAAATAAAACGCACGTTTTGCTATCTTAGGTTGATCCAGCCAGTCGTCCCGTATTTCTTTTCAACGAGGTCAGCGACGTCCGCCTCCATTTTTACTGGAATTGAAAAACGAGCCCTTTCTTCAGCCCAAGCTGCACCAATGACGTCAAATGGGATATTTTTTAAATGAAGTGAACCTTGGTAGAGCACACCTGATTTGCAGCGGCGCAGGGCTCCTCCACAGATTTTCATGCCATCAAGAATGATGTCGAGCGGTACGGGACTTTGAAAACAAGCCGCTCCTTCACGACAATCTTCAGGCAAAACCAAACGGACTCCGTCGTTAACAACCGCGAGTGCCGCAGCAAGTCCTTCATGAATTTCACGATATATTCTCGAGGATGACATTCCCGCAAGCGGATCACTTGCCGGAATGGCCAGCGCCAAAGTGAGATCCTCTCCGTGCAACACCACACCTCCCCCTGTCCATCGCCGCATCAAGGGAAGCCCATCAGCAAATTCGCGGATTTTTTCCAACCGCTGCGCATAGCCAAATGTCGCTGCAGGGGAGGCCCATTTGTATAAGCGGAGCACTGGACAAGCGGAATGCTGAAGCATGGCCTCATCACAAGCCATATGCCCTGCGGCGGATCGCTGTGCCGCATCCTCCCAAATATCTAAATGTGAAAAAACCATCGTTGAATTTCCGATCGAATCAGCCTCTCTTCTCCTTGTCGGCGGAACACTTCATGTTTAGGCTCCTTAATCATGGCAAAGCAAGCACTCGGCAAAGGCCTTAGCGCACTCATCAACAAGAGAGTGGCTAGTCCGGCCCCCTCGGAAGAACACGGCGAAAGAATCCAAAAAGTTCGCTTGGGTAACATCATACCAAGCCCCCTCCAGCCACGTCAGGAGTTTCCCACCGAGCATTTGCATGAGTTAGTCGAAAGCATTAGGGAGCGTGGCATCATCCAACCTCTCATCGTCCGAAAGGTCGACGGAGTCTATGAGCTCATCGCCGGTGAGCGCCGGTGGCGAGCCGCCAAGGAACTCGGTCTCGCTGAGGCCCCAGTCATCGTAAGAGAAGCCACCGACCGCGAAGTGCTTGAGTTGGCGTTGATTGAAAACCTTCAGCGCGAGGGCCTGAATCCAATCGAAGAAGCCGCCGCCTACGCTAAGCTCTACTCGGAATTCAAACTCACCCAAGAGGAAATCTCGAAGCGTGTAGGTAAAAGCCGCGCCTCAGTCGCCAACGCCATGCGCCTGCTGGATCTCGTCGACGAGGTGCAATCGCAACTCAAGCACGGCCGCCTCACCGTAGGCCACGCCAAGGTCCTACTTTCTCTCAAAAATCAGGATGAGCAAAAGTGGCTCGCGGACCAGATCCTCCGCAACAACCTCTCTGTGCGCACTGCCGAAAAAATGGCTGCCCAGCAGCATGCCAAATCTGGTCGCACGCCCGCACGTCGCGGCGACAAGGGAACACCCGACATCACACCAGCTATCACCCGAATTCAAAACCTCCTCACCCACCGCCTCGCGACTCGCGTGCAGCTCCACCACGGAGAAAAAAAGGGTTCCATTCAAATCGAATATTACGGTGACGATGACCTTAATCGCATCCTTGCTGTTCTCGGAGTCGTAGAAGAGTAAAGCCAAGCGTGAATAAAATCCTAACCTCTATCGTAAACGCCATCGACTCCGACCACTTCCCGGACGGAGCCGAAAAAGTGCGGGCGCTTCCTGAGCGATTTGAGTTTAGCCGCGCAATCCCATTTATTTTTTTGCATATAGGGTGTCTCGGAGTGATCTGGACCGGTTGGAGTTGGGTGGCCGTCGGCGTAGCGATCGCATTGTATTTCGTTCGGATGTTCGCCGTGACCGCATTTTACCACCGCTACTTTTGTCATCGGGCCTACCATACTTCGCGTCCGATGCAGTTTATCTTTGCCATCATCGGCCTGACCGCGATGCAACGCGGACCTCTCTGGTGGGCGTCCGTCCACCGCCACCATCACGCGCACTCAGACGAAGACGTGGATGCTCACTCCCCTGTCGCAAAAGGGTTCCTTTGGTCTCACATAGGTTGGCTCACGAGCAGCAAAAATTTCCCCACCGACTATAAACTGGTTCGTGATTTAGTGAAGTTTCCGGAATTGGTTTTTCTCAACCGCTTTGACGTGATCGGTCCGATCGCCCTGTTTGCCCTTCTTTTTGCTTCTGGGGCGATGCTCAAGATGTTCGCTCCGGGTTTGGGAACTTCAGGATGGCAGATGGTTATTTGGGGCGGCTTTATCAGCACGACCATTCTTTTTCACGCCACATGCACAGTGAATTCGCTCGCCCACACGATGGGCAGCAAGCGCTTTGACAACGATGACGATAGCCGAAACAGCTTATTCATAGCCCTCATTACCCTCGGCGAGGGGTGGCACAACAATCACCATCAATACCAAGCCTCTGCCAGACAGGGATTCTACTGGTGGGAAATCGACATCTCCTACTACATCATTCGACTGATGGGCCTGATTGGAATCGTTCACGATATCAAAGCCGTGCCCGATAAGGTTTATGAGCAAGCCGCAAGCCGCGTTGCATCGTGAGGGAACGCGTTGCTGTTATTGGTTCCGGCATCGCCGGTATGGGAACCGCGTGGCAACTTCGGCACAATGCCGACATCACACTCATCGAGCGTGAATCGCGGCCTGGTGGTCACACAAATACGGTTTTTGTAGAAGAAGACGGCGCGCAGATCCCAATCGATACGGGATTCATCGTTTTCAACCATGCCACATACCCGAACCTTGTGCGCCTTTTTGAGGAGTTGCGGGTCGAGACGAAGCCCTCCGAAATGTCCTTCAGCGTCCAGCATGAACCGAGCGGACTGGAATACAATGGCATGGGCCTGAACAAGCTCTTTTCGCAAAGAAGCAATATTTTAAACCCTCGCTTTTATTCCCTCATCGCACAGATCATGCGATTTTTCCGCATCGCGCTAAAGGCGCTGGAAAATCCGGCTTCACTCGAATGCACGGTGGAGGAATTCACTCGCCAGCACGGACTGGGGCAGGATTTTTTAGATCTCTACCTGGTTCCGATGAGTTCCGCAGTCTGGTCCACGGAACCTGGAAAAATGCGCGAATTTCCAGCGCTCAGTCTCATCCGTTTTTTTCAAAATCACGGCTTCTTGGGCGTCAGCACCCATTACCCATGGTTCACCGTGAGCGGGGGATCCCAAGCCTACATGAAAAAAATCCTCGCCGCACTCGATCCTGTGCGCCTTCCAGCTAAGGTCGTCGAGGTTCGCGAAAATGACGCGTCTTCGAGCGTGAAAATCGAGGATGGCACTATTCTGGAATTCGACCGCGTCATCATCGCCACTCACGCTGATGAAGCTTTGGCTATGTTGCCGGAACCCGATGCGCTGCAAAGCCAGATATTGACAGCTTTCCGATATCAAAAAAACATCGCCACACTGCATACAGACAAAACTGTCATGCCAAGGACACGCCGAGCCTGGGCATCCTGGAACTACCGCATTCAGCAAGATGCTGCGGGCCAAAGCGAGGCAACCACACACTATTGGATGAACGCGCTTCAAGGCGTATCGCAGAAACGCGATTACTTTGTCTCCGTCAATGGCTCCGATACAATTCGACCTGAATCGATTCTTTATCAGACGACATACGAGCACCCTGTTTACACACTCGAAGCCATGAGGGCGCAGCGCGAGCTTCCCAAGCTCAACAGTCGTTCTCCAGGCCAAAGGGTTTTCTTTTGCGGCAGCTATTTCCGCCATGGATTCCACGAGGATGCCTATAGCTCCGCCGTCGATCTGGCATCCATCCTGCGACCAAATCTCCGACCATGACGGCGCAGGCGTCCTGCCTTTACGAATGCGCGGTCATGCACCGCCGCCTTTCACCCAAGCGGCACGAATTTGCCTATCGGATTTTCCTCTTTTACCTCGACCTTGATGAACTTCCGGAGATCGCTAACCGTATACCGTTTTTCTCGCTGAATGAACCCAACATCTATGCACTTCGAAATGAGGATTACTTCCAATTTCACAGCGGCGGAATGAGGGCCAATCTTGATAGCTTCCTCGAGACTCAGGGCCTCACTCAAAAGCCCTCACGCATCCGCCTTCTGACTCTCCCCCGCTTTCTCGGCTACACATTTAACCCAATATCGATTTTCTTTTGCTTTGATGAAAACGACCGGCCTCTCACATCCGTTGTTCAAGTCGGGAATACCTTCGGCGAGCTGAAGCCCTACTTGGTCCCATTAGATCCTGCCACACAGGGATTCCACATTCGTGTCGCAAAAAACTACTACGTTTCGCCGTTCTCGCCTCCAGATTTGGCCTTTGATTTTCGTTTTGATCATCCTGGCAACAGGCTCCGAATCGCCATCGACGATTTTCAAGGAGAAGAAAAAGTGTTGCTCAGCACCCTCGCTGGCCCCCGAGTAGAACTCACAGCAGGAAACCTAGCCCTCCTCACATTCAAATACCCGCTCATTACCCTGAAGGTGATTTCCCTCATCCACTGGGAGGCCCTTCGGCTCTGGTGGAAACGCATACCGCATCGAAGAAAAGAAGCGGACCCCGATCTTCAGCAGGGTGCTTTCCGAGGCCACTAGAAATAGAACGCAATCCCTTGAGACTGGAATGCCGCCTTTTGGTCTGAAAGGTATTTGTCCCCGAGCTTTTCAAAGCCGCCAGAGGCGCGGAACGTCTCCAAAAAACCGTTGATTTTTTGCCGCAGATCCTGCGAATCGAGTCGCAGCCCGATCGCCCAGTTTTCTTTCTGGATCGGCGCCAAAAGCGCGCGAGTCGAGGAAGGTTGTTCCTGGGCGTTTTTCCAAACGCTCATCTGATCGTAAAGAAAACCATCCGCATTTCCCTGCGTGACCTCCATCACGGCGGCGGATTCTTTTTCGAGGGCAAGAATGCGGGCTTGGCGGATATGTCCCCTCGCCCAAACTTCACCGGTGGTTCCCTGGCGGACAGCAAGTGTTTTTCCGGGTTGATCCAGATCGGCGATCGACTGAATCGAGGAGTTTTTCGCCACCAGTAAGGCCAAACCAATTGTCAGATAGGGATCAGAGAAGGCTATCGAGGTCCGACGCTCGGGCGTATCCGTCATAGAGGAAATGATGCAATCGATCTTCCCTGTCTTTAACGAAGGGATCAGGCCGGTGAAGGGAATATTCTCGATGTGCACCGAGCGACCGAGCGATTTGCCAAGGGCCTCGGCGAGATCCACGCTCACCCCAGTCGGTTTCCCTGTTGTATCGATCGTCTCAAAAGGAGGGTAGGAAAGATCCATGCCCACCACCAACTCGTTGCCTGCACGCTTCGACGAACAGGCCGCTAAAAAGAGCACTAGAGCAACAATCAGAATTGTCCGGATGGCCCCGGTGCGTATCACGGATTGGCGCTCGCCTCCATTTTTTTGCCGACGGTGGAGATACCTTCACCGACTTTATAGACAGCATGATCGACCGCAGCGCCCGCCCTCTGACCAGGGCCGCCCGGACCGGAGCATCCGACAAAAACAAGAGGAACGATTAAAATAAGAACGTATTTCATAGTTGCTATTTATTCACCGCGGATCAACGGGGTTCAAGTTTTTATCGCTTTTACAGATCCCGATTGAATCGCAGTCAAATCCTTGCAGAATACCCGACGTCATGTCCGAACTTTCAAAAGCCTACGAACCTCAATTGGTCGAAGATAAATGGTATGCCTGGTGGATCGACCAAGGTCTCTTTCAAGCCGATCCCGCGTCCTCAAAACCTGCTTTCTCCATCGTCATTCCTCCACCCAATGTCACTGGCGTTCTCACGCTCGGGCATGTTCTCAACAACACACTGCAAGACATTCTGGCCCGCCGCGCTCGCCAGACCGGACACGAGGTCCTCTGGCTTCCTGGTACGGATCATGCCGGTATCGCCACGCAGACCGTCGTTGAACGCCGCCTTCGCAAGGAAGAAAAGAAGACCCGCCACGACCTTGGGCGCGAAGAGTTCCTGAAGCGCGTCTGGGATTGGAAGGAGAAACATGGCGGCATCATTATCAACCAACTCAAAAAGCTCGGTTGTTCCTGCGATTGGGGACGTGAGAGATTCACCATGGATGAAGCCTATGCACGGCGTGTGCAGGAGGTTTTTGTCGATCTCCATCAGAAAGGTCTTATCTACCGCGGCAAGCGCATGGTGAACTGGTGCCCAGTGTCCCTCACGGCACTCAGCGACGAGGAAGTGATTCCAAAAACTCAGAAGAGCTTTTTTTACCACTACAAAGTCGAAGTTGTGGAAAAGCCGGGCACCTTTCTCGAAATCGCCACCACCCGCCCTGAAACGATCATGGCCGATGCCGCTGTCGCAGTGAATCCCGCCGACCCCCGCTACGCCGCACTCATCGGGCTTCATGTTCGTCGCCCCCTCCCCACTGGCGTGGAAGCCCTGCTCCCAATCATAGGCGACGATGCCGTTGATTTTGAATTCGGCACGGGCGTGCTTAAAGTCACCCCCGCTCACGATAAAACCGACTACGAGATTGGACTCCGCCACAATCTGCCCGTCGTCGACATCATGAATCCGGACGGGACTCTCAACGATCTCGCCGGCGAAGGATTTGCAGGTCTCGATCGTTTTGAAGCCCGCACAAAGGCCGTGGACAAACTCCGCGAACTCGACCTTCTCGTCAAAGAAGAACCCCATGAGAACAATGTGGGATTCAGCGAGCGCGCCGATGTACCGATCGAACCACGCCTCTCGGAACAATGGTTTCTCAAATACCCCAAGACGCTCGAAGCCCGCGATGCTGTTCGCAATCATCTCATCCGCTTCTTTCCTGATCGTTGGGAAAAAGTCTACGACCATTGGCTCGAAAACATTCAGGACTGGTGCATCTCGCGTCAGCTCTGGTGGGGCCACCGAATCCCCGTCTGGTATCCAGCCGAAAACGCGATAGGCGACGCCACGAATGCCAAGTGCCAAGTCGAATCCCCCGGCGAAGGCTGGGTGCAGGATTCTGACGTGCTCGACACTTGGTTCTCTTCTTGGCTGTGGGCCCATGAAACGATGGATGCCCCCACGTTGGCCAAGTTTTATCCCACCAGCGTGCTCGTCACCGGCCCAGATATCATTTTCTTCTGGGTCGCCCGCATGATCATGGCCGGCCTCGAATACACCGGCGAGGTGCCATTCAAAACCGTTTATTTCACCGGCATCATTCGCGACAAGCAGGGTCGCAAAATGTCGAAGAGCCTCGGTAATTCGCCGGACCCCCTCGACTTGATTGCCAAATTCGGTGCGGATGGAATTCGTTTCGGCCTTCTCCGCATCGCCCCCCAAGGGCAGGATATCAAGTTCGACGAACAGCAAATCGTGGAAGGTCGAAATTTCTGCAATAAACTTTGGAACGCCTGCCGCTTCCGTCAGATCCAAGGTCCAATCGATCCGAACGCCGATCCATCGAAGCACGAGCTATCTCTCTTCGCCCGCGACCTCCTCGCCCGCCTCGACGCGACCATTCAACGTGTCAACGAAGGTTATGAGGCCTACCGATTCAGCGATATTGCCCAGGCACTCTATGATTTTGTTTGGGGAGATTTCTGCGACCGCTTTATCGAGGTCGCGAAGGCGGACTTCGCTACGGATACCCCTCGCCGCGCCGGAACGCTCGCCACGCTCGATTTCACCATCAAGCAAATCCTTCGCCTGCTCCATCCTTACGCTCCCTTCATCACAGAGGAACTCTGGAGCGGTCTAGGGTTGGGAACCGAAAGCCTCATGCAAAGCGGATGGCCAACGGCAGGTGGGTTCGCTTCGGATCCCCGCGCTGCCCTCATCTACGAGACCGTTTCAAAAACACGCAACCTTCGTGCCACTTACGGCATTCCCGGCAACAAACGTCTTCCATGGCAGATCAACCCTTCGGCTGATTGGCTCGCAGGCGAGCATGCCGTTCTGTCGATTCTCCTCCATGCGGAATCCATTACCTTCTGTGAATCCGCTCCCCAAGGTCACGCCGC
>RFZT01000099.1 GCA_009920585.1 bacterium | reverse complement strand
TACAACCGCGCGGTGATCGCTCCCAAACTCGAAAAAATCAAGTCGGTCACCGGCAAAAACTGACTCCATTTTAGAGTCGGAGTGGGCTGACTAAAATTGGGCCACTTGCGCGTGAGTCTGGGATGAGCTAGTTTTTCGGTAAGCGGGAAAAGACTGCTAAAAATATTTATTTTATGGCAAACGCAATGGTTATCGGAATCGGCGGTGTCGGCTCGGTCATTGGTCAGAAACTTCATAGCTACGACTGCTTCGAAAAAATTGTCTTAGCGGATCTGGATCCGGTTTTTGCAAACCAACTTGCCGCCCACACGCCCAAGAGTCGCTTTATTGTGGTGCAGGCGAATGCCATGGATGTGGACGCACTCGCCGCGCTCATGAAGGAACATGCGATCACGGTGACTTGTAATGCCTGTGTTTGTAATACCAACTACGCCGTGCTCGAGGCCTGCCTGCGCGCTGGGTCACACTACATCGATATGGCGGCGGATATTTATTCCGCGCCAGGCGTCAAAAAGCCGGGAAAAAATTCCTACGAGGCCGAGATCGAAAGATTCAACCAACCATTTCTAGATCGCGGATTGGCCGGCATCCTCTGCATGGGAATGGATCCTGGAGCTGTGAATGTCTTTGCGCGTTGGGCGATGGATCGCCTTGATACGGCTTCGAGCATTCGGGTGCTGGATGCCGATAACGCAGAGGTGCGGGGCTATCGGTTTGCAGTTCTTTTTTCACCTGAGACCTTTTTTGAGGAACTCGGCGCCCCTCCCTATTATGTGAAGGATGGTCGAGTTGTGAGCGGGAAGCCGCTCGAAACCGAAGTCGAGTGGGTGCGGTTTCCCGATCCCATCGGATTGCAGAAAACCTATGCCGTCGCGCACGAGGAGGGAGTCAGCCTCGGGATTTATCCGCCCTTTGTGGATAAGGGCGTCCGCTATTCCGTCTTCAAATACAGCGTGCCGGACAAAGTGGTGAATATTTCTAAAACCCTCCAACTTCTGAACCTCGACACATGGAAAAAAGTGAAGGTGGACGGAGTGGAGGTGTCGCCCGTGCGTGTGGCGAGTGCGCATTTGCCAAAGCCCGCCCAGCTTGGAGCCACAGTCGAAGGCTATTCCTGCGTGGGTACGGAAGTTCGTGGGACGAAGGATCGCAAGCGCATGGAATATTTCGTCTACTCGATGGATAGTCATCGCGACACATACGAAAAATACGGCTACTCGCTCACGTTGGTACAGACCGGCATTCCGCCCGCCATTACGGCCCGCCTGCTCGCAACGGGGAAAATTCCCGAGCGTGGGGTGATGATGCCGGAGGCGCTCGATCCGGAAGAACTCATGAACAGTTTTTCCCGAGAGGGCTTGCCTATCTTTGTGGAAAAACGTGAAGTCGAACGGATCTGAATTATGAAGCCATTTTATCTGGATGGATGTTGGGTGGAAACCACCACCTGTGAATCGGTTCATAACCCTTGGTCCGGCGAGAAGTTGGCGAAGATCTGTGTCGCCGGTGCCGGTGATGTCGAATCTGCCGTAGCCAGTTCTCATGCGGCCTTCCAGCAAACACGGCGTCTCTCAGCGGATGCACGGGCATCCACTTTAGAGAAAATCCATCGCCTCATTCTCGATCGGCGTCAGGAGTTTGTGGACGTGATCGTCGCCGAGGCGGGCAAACCCGTCACCTACGCCGAGGCGGAGGTGGTACGAGCGGCCCTCACTTTCCGATTCGCTGCGGCTCTAGCGCTGGCAGACGAGGGGCATGGTATTAATATGGACGCGAGTGCGCCGGGGGTTGGGCATTTCGGTCTCGTACGGCGATTTCCGATCGGTGTTCTGCTCGGAATCACGCCATTTAATTTTCCACTCAATCTCGTTGCTCACAAGGTGGCGCCTTGCTTGGCGACAGGGAATACGATGGTTCTCAAGCCAGCCATGAAAACGCCCCTCACGGCCTTGCTGCTCGCTGAGGTGCTGCATGAAGCGGGAGTCCCCGCAGGGCAGATCAATGTCGTTCCCTTTGCCCATGATCTCGTGGAGCCACTTCTGGATGATCCTCGAATCAAGATGCTCAGCTTCACAGGCAGTGTAGATGTGGGGTGGCGATTGAAGGCTCGGGCGTCAAAAATGAAAACGTCACTCGAGCTCGGCGGAAACGCGGCGGTGATCGTCGAACCCGATTGCGACTGGCATGCAGCGATCCCCAAGATTGGCACGGCGGCCTTTGGCTATGCGGGGCAATCCTGCATTAGCGTCCAACGCATTTTAGTAAACCGAGAAATCTTCACCCAATTCCGTGGCGCGCTCGTCTCGCACATCAACGAAAAAATCCGCACCGGCGACCCGGCAGATCCGGGAACCATCGTCGGTCCGATGATCAACCCCGCCGCGCGCGAAAAAATTCTCACCTGGATTGACGAAGCGGTTTCTGCAGGTGCGCAGTTGCTCACGCCTCGTCATGTGGAGGGTCGTTCTGTATTGGGACCTGTGTTGCTGGAAAATGTACCCAACGGATGTTCGGCACTCGAGGATGAGGCGTTTGCGCCTCTGGCGGTTTTGCAACATTACGGGACTTATGAGGAAGCTTTGGCGATGGTCAACGACTCTCGATTTGGCCTCCAAGCCGGCGTTTTTACTTCCAGCCTCCCAAAGGCCATTCAGGCATTTGAGGAACTCGAAGTCGGCGGGGTGATGGTCAATCAGGTGCCCACATTTCGCGTGGAAAACATGCCTTATGGCGGAGTGAAAGAAAGTGGTTCGGGGCGTGAAGGAGTGCGATATGCGATGGAGGAAATGACCGAATTGCGCAGCCTCGTGGTGAGCAAATCCTAAGGAGCCCGATCAAACGTGGGGAACGATGGCGGTTGGTTCCATCGCGATCCGGCGGGCCAAGGAGCGAATATAGGAGCGCCCTTTTCTAGCCCGTTCCATCACGATCTCGGGATCACTGCCGCTTGCAATTTCTAAAATGAATGGTCCATGAAAATGGATTTGAACCAGCTCACGCATAAAGGCGAGCCAGTCGATCCGGCCCTCGCTAGGAGGCAGATGTTCGTCACCGTGGCCTTTGTTGTCATGGACATGCAGCATTCTCAAGTAAGGTGCTAATTTGTAAACGAGGCTATAAAGGTCGCCGGAAAGAAAGGCGTGGCCGGTATCGAGACATCCTCCGACTTGTGTCGTCTCTAGCGCCGCAAGGATCCAAAGGATGTCATGGGAGTTTCCGAAAAGGAGATGCGGAAGTTTGTTTTCCAAGACGCACCGGATACCCAGTTCGCTGCATCTCAAGGAAACGCGATTGAGGACCGAAACGACATTCTCGATGCGCACCAGTCGTTCCTCGCGACTCGGGTGCTCGGCATTTTCTGGACCTGGATGGATGACGAAATAGTGCACGCCCAGAGCGGCGGCGGCCTCGACGGCGATGAGGATTTCGTCAAGCGAGTATTCACGGCGATCCAGATCGGTGGAGGAAATATCGATATCGTTTGCGAAGGGGGCGTGGAACGAATACGCCTCCATCCCGAGAGCTTTGATTTTCAAAGCGGCCCGTTGCACGGCTTCCGGATCTTTGTAGTTCAGGTGAGCTGGGGAAAAAACGACTTCGATCATGCTGAATCCACTCGCTCTGATGGTTTCCAAGCATTCCATGATGTCTGTCTTGTAAAAACATCCCGTAGAAATTCCGATAGGCCAGTCCGTCATAGTCTTATAGTTTCCATTGTGAGATGTTGGTTTTTTCGAGTTGTTTCCGAGCGCATCCATTGCGCGGATGAGTTGGAATCCTCAGCCCTACAGACCTCGGCGAGCGTTTCCTTGAGACTCACGTTGAGCCCTGCGAAAATCCGCACGTAGAAGTCCGCGCGCAAGGAAGGCGAATAATCTATCCACTGGTCGCCCCAGCCGTAATCCCGCTCAAACTTCGAGCGAATGAGTCCGGCGATATGCCTCGGATGCCACCCCTTTGCGAGAAGGGCCTCGGTGACCTTTCTCATGTTGCAGGGTTTTAAAAGGAGATCATTCGGAAAGAGGAGAGCGTTTCTCACAGCTCCAGGAAGCTCTTCGAGATGCGTTATATCGTAGGTGAGCGGCCAGCGGGCAACGGGCTCATGATCCTTGGAGTAAAAATACTCGTGGAAATGATGCAGCGGAGAATTCATGTAATGCTGCAAAAGCCGCCACATACCAACTGTGTGGTCGGGGATGCTTGTGGAAATCGTCTCGGCCAATCTCGCCGCAAGATTCGGATCGTGCATGGCCAGCAGACCTTGCTGGGTGTCCATTTTTTCGAGGGGGATAAAAATGATCGGGCCGATTTTTCCAATGTTGTTTTGACCGATAGCATGCAACTGTTGCCAAGGTTTGAAGTAAGCGCTGAAGGGAGCGCGCACAGTTCTTGTGGGCAAAGGGTCTCCATATTCTGAGATATCGAGAGAGATCATTTCGCGTCCGCGTCCCTTTGCGGAGGGATCGACCTCCACGGCGGTTAATTTGATGGGAATCGCGCACTCGGGAGTGGCCATTTCCAAAACGAGCCGGCTAATAAATTCCATGAGCATCCCAAGGCCCGCAAAGGCCTGGTGAAGGAGAGGAGAGTCCGCACCGTCTCGGAGGGTTTGCTTTGGGGCATTTGCGCTTGGGGCCTTACGCCCGATGGAGCAGAGATTCGCGAAAACATCCGATGTGCGGTTGATCTTCCATGCGAAATGATGACCGCGACCGCTCAACACATGGAGGGCGCGGATGCCGTAGTGCGCCAAAATGCGTTCGATGGCTTTGGCGACCGGTTCTTGCAGCTCAAATGTTCTCACCGGGTCCAAATAAGCCTCGGCTACAAAATCAAAATTCACATATTCCACATCCAAATGGGCGATCAGCGATTCGCGATCCCCGAGGGACCTGCAAATATCGAGCCCATTATCGAGTTTCGAATAAAGCGCGTTGGGAAGTTCCGGCCGCCGCATGGCTTGGGTGGAGCTATCCGCCGTGATGTAGTCGCAGGTCGTGCTCTCCGGACTGGCGCCGCCGAGGAATTCCAAGATACGGGATCGCACAGCGGGCTTTTTGTAATACGACCGAAATGTCTGCAGCATGTCTTCCATATTGGATGGACAGGGAAAGTGAACGTGCGTGCCCGCAAGGGGCACGCACGAGGACGCCCTCCTTAATTGACTGGAATTTCCAGTGCTTTGGGTTTGCTGCTCTCCCCTTTGGGAAGATGCACTTTAAGAAGGCCATCCTTAAACTCGGCTTTGATTTCGGTGCGTTGAGTGCCCTCTGGAAGGGTGAAGGCTCTCTCAAAAGCGCCATAGCTTCGCTCCAAGCGATGCCAACGGCGGCCAGAATCCTCTTTTTCGATTTTTCGTTCGCCAGAGATGCGGATTGAGCCGTTTTCTAGCTCGACCTTCACATCCTCCCTTTTGACTTCCGGGAGTTCGGCTTTGATCGTGAATTCCTTGTCGCTTTCCTCCACATCGACAAGGGGCGACCACTCGGAGGCTACGAGTGTTTCATCTCCCATCCCCGGCAAAAGCGGGCTGGAGAGAAGGTTATTTACGCGGTTATGCATCGTTTCAAATTCCCTGAAGGGATTCCATCTGATCAGTGTATTCATCTTTTATTTCCGATCCGGTGAGTGTTGTTTTCACGGCAACCACCGCCACCGGAGTGGTAGTCTGCCGTGGCGCGTTGGATCCACGGGGATGTCTCCTGCAACCAGCCGTAAAAAACCCTCGATTGCGCATCCTCTCAATGGGGTGATACCCCCCGACTCCGCTTGGAAAAGCGCATTGGGTCTTGAAAAAATCCCTGGTTCCGCTGGCGTGCGGGACGAATCCGCTTTAAAAAACACACGTCATGCCAGAAAATCCCATTCTCGATCGGAGTCCCGCCGGATGGCGTTTCGATCATTCCTACACGCGGTTGCCGGAGGTTTTTTATTCAAAGGCAAATCCCGTCGCGGTGCGTGAACCTGGCTTGGCGATTTTCAATCACGCGCTGGCGAAGTCGCTAGGTCTCGATGCCGATATTCTCGACTCCACCGAGGGAGCGGCCATTTTTGCGGGAAATGCGATTCCCGATGGTGCGTCACCGATTGCACAAGCGTATGCGGGTCACCAGTTCGGCAACTTCACTATGCTGGGAGACGGACGGGCGATCCTGCTCGGGGAGCACATCGCCCCGGATGGTCGTCGATTCGACATTCAGCTCAAGGGCTCCGGACGAACCCCTTTTTCGCGCCGAGGAGATGGGCGCGCGACTTTGGGTCCGATGTTGAGGGAATACATCATCAGTGAGGCCATGCATGCACTGGGAATCCCCACCACTCGCAGCCTCGCCGTCGCTACGACGGGTGAAGGCGTGTTTCGCGAAACCGAGTTGCCGGGAGCCGTCCTCACAAGGGTAGCGGCAAGCCACATCCGCGTGGGAACATTTGAATTTGCGGCAGCGACATTTTTCAGAAACTGCGGACGCCGAAAATTCCGCCCTCGCGCTTCTGGAGGGGGTGATCGAGCGTCAGTCGGCGCTCATCGCCCAATGGTTGCTGGTCGGCTTCATTCATGGAGTGATGAACACCGACAACATGGCGCTCTCGGGGGAAACGATCGATTACGGGCCGTGTGCGTTCATGGACGTCTACGATCCCGCCACGGTATTCAGTTCGATCGATCGCCAGGGCCGCTACGCCTATGGAAACCAAGCCGGAATCGCGCAGTGGAACCTGACCCGCTTTGCCGAATCTCTGCTGCCACTTCTAGATACCGATGAAAGCCACGCGGTCGAGTTGGCGCAGGCGGCGTTGGAAAAATTTGCCGTCCGCTTTGAGTTCCACTGGCTCGAGGGCATGAGAGCGAAGATCGGATTATTCACTAGCCAGGCGGGCGATCTGGAATTGATCAAATCGCTTCTGGAGTGGATGCAGCGAGCGCAGGCGGATTACACCAATACGCTTCGCGATCTGGATCCGAGTTGCGTTCCAGCAAATGAGGATGCCGACTTCCGTGACTGGCATGAGCGGTGGCTTTCCCGGCTTTCCCTGCAGCCCCAGACCCACGGAGAAGCCGTTCAACTCCTGCGGCGGCATAGTCCCGCCATCATTCCTCGCAACCACAAGGTCGAAGAGGCGCTGGAAGCGGCAGTTGAAAGCGGTGACTATGGACCGCTGAAGCGGTTGCTCGCGGTGATTGCGAATCCCTACGAGGCTACCGAGGAAAACGCGGATTTTCGATCGCCGCCTCCGTTGGGCGCTGGTGAATATCAGACATTCTGTGGCACCTGAGTCGATATCGTGGGCAGTCCAAAAAATCCGCAGAAGTTCCGTGACGTTGGGGAGGACTTTGGGGCAAAGTTCTTTTCTATATGAGTGAAAATAGCACCCACAAACACACGGCGGTTGGCGTCATCAACAATTGGGTTGAATGGAATAACGCGGGGGATTTCCGCAAGGTGGCCTCACTTTACTCTGAGGAAGCGGTACTACTGCCGACATTTTCGCCTCACGTGCTCTCTACCGAAGAGGGGCGATTGAAATATTTTGAATCTCTCGCTTCCCGCAAGGGCATCCAAGTCTCCCTTCACGAAAAGACACTCAAAATCCGCCCTCTCTCAGATTCGATTCAGGTCGCGAGCGGGATTTATCGGTTTTCCTTCGAGATCGACGATGAGCCACTCACGTTCGAAGCCCGTTTCACATGGGTGCTTGATCTTTCCTGCGACCGCCCAGTCAAGCACCACCATTCCTCTCAGGTACCTCGCACTCTGAGCTGATCGCTCATCTCGGCTCATCCATTGATTTCCGCTTGCATTGGCGGAAGCGTCATCCATTTTTCTCAGCCCATGTCACGCATACCTGTCACGATTCTCACCGGCTTCCTCGGGGCTGGAAAAACCACGCTTCTGAACCGCATTCTCACTGAGCAACACGGGCTCAAAATTGCAGTCATCGAGAACGAATTCGGTGAGGTGGGCATTGACCACGAGTTGGTCATCAATGCCGACGAGGAACTTTTTGAAATGAACAACGGCTGCATCTGCTGCACCGTTCGCGGCGACCTCATTCGCATCCTCGGCAACCTCATGAAGAGGAAGGATAAATTCGACCACATCCTCATCGAGACCACCGGCCTCGCCGACCCAGGGCCAGTCGTGCAAACGTTCTTCGTGGATGAGCAGATTAAGGAAAAACTCTACGTCAA
>RFZT01000098.1 GCA_009920585.1 bacterium | reverse complement strand
AGAAGGTGTTGTAACCAGCTGGCCGCAGCACCTCACCCAAGGTCGCGGTATTTCCAAAATCCGCATTCGTCCGCTGATAGTAAGCGCCGGTTAGTAAAGCGGCTCGCGTGGGAAAACACTTGGCCGTGTTATACATCTCGGCAAACTTCAACCCACCTGCGGCGAGTCGGTCGATGTTCGGCGTGTGGATCTCCCCGCCGCAGCAACCAATATCCGAATAGCCCATGTCATCCGCGAGGATGATCAAGATGTTGGGTTTGGTTGCTGGCTTCGCAGGTTCGGCCGCATGGAGCAAGGCCAGTGGCGACAGCAACAGGGAGGTGAGTATGGAGATATTGTTTTTCATTAGAAGTGTTTGTTAGGATTCAAGTGTCTTTTTTTAAACCAGAGGATCAGTTGCGCAGTGTAGTCGGAGTTGAGCTCACTCCAAACGCCCATGCGATTGCCTCCGCCTTCGATGGAGATGAATTCTGCGCGCTTGTCTTCCTAGATCATGGGCAGTGAAGCCATCTGCAATGTGGACCAAATCAGAGCGAAGCAATTATTTTTTAAAATATCACTTAAGGTGAAAATTTTACTCGGATGACTATTCCTGATTTGTGGATTTGCCCGATTTTTTCTTTCCCTTTTTCTCCTTGCCTGCCTTGTTTGCTTTGCCTGCCTTGTCCGCCTTCGGCGGCATCGGCGCTTTGTCAGATACCTTGTAGTCCGTGCGCGGCAGGAGAACAGGCGTCTCCAGTTTGCCGCGATGGACTTCAATTAGACTGAAGATATCATCCTTGTCATCCGTGTTCACCAAGGCAAAGTCCGAACCCTTCGTTCCACCCTGACGCAACACGGCATCCTCCACCGTGACCGTCTCATGATGCCACTGCTTGTCGCCCTTGCCCGTCACCGTCAATGCGGTCTTCATCTCCGCCTTACCCGCATCGTAATCCAACTTCCAAGTCGAACCTGCTGTCCCGTCATACCAGACCACGGTTATCGTCATGACTTTCGGCTTAGTGTCTTGGGAGAAGCCCTCGTGCAGTTTGAAAACCATCGCGTCCTTCCCGGAAGCGTGCTCAAAGCCGCGGGCAAAACGCGAGTAGATGGATGAGGTCTTGGTGATCGCCCCGCCCACGCGCCAGAAGGGAACCGATGTGGCGTCGGCATCGA
This sequence comes from bacterium, assembly GCA_009920585.1. Lineage (GTDB taxonomy): Bacteria > Verrucomicrobiota > Verrucomicrobiia > Chthoniobacterales > Terrimicrobiaceae > UBA967. The sequence goes on along the minus strand of RFZT01000098.1, from coordinate 7,093 downwards.
TCTGATGCAGGAAGCGACCGTAGTTGTCCGGCCAGATGTCCCAACCCACATCGTTCAATCCGGTTTGCGTGTCGCGTTGACGGACCTGCCCCAGCAACAGAGCATTTTTGTCATCCACCGCCGCGCCATACTTGGAATAGGAGTCACAGATTTTTAGCATCCGATCCACATTTTTGCGATCGGCGGCTCCGAACTCCGACTCGGGATAAGCTTTGGTGTCCGAGGCATCCAATCCCTTATGCAAAGCGCAGAAGGCATCGGTGGCTGTCTTCGGATCAATCTGTCCCGCATACTTGTTGAAAAAGTGGAAGGAATAGTCGAAGCCCTGCTCCTTGCTGGCCTCCATGGCGCTGGAGCTGATGTCCCAGATGCTTTGTCCGTTTTGAAGGCCAGTGATGGCTCCCCAGTAAAAGTTGAGCGGCAAATTCACAGCAAACATGGCCCGTTGCCATGTCTGATCCATTTCCGACCGGGCAAACAAGGGCGTGCCTTCGGAAGCAACCAGACGGGGTTGCCATGTTTCAATTTTGGTCCGCTCCCCGCTCAAGTGGTGACCGCGCGCGCTGCCGGCAAGCTTGACCCCTACCCCGCCATGGGCGTTGGAAGTCACCCACTTCCACTCTTCTGAAAAACCACCCCCCTTTCCCTCATCGTCGTCCGGCGACACATTGTTGAACATCAATGCCAACTTGGGATGGTCAGAACCTCCCTGAAAGGTCTTCACAAACAAATCAAACAGCCACAGGCGGAACTCCCGCCAAGCGGTAGACTTCGTGGACAATTCGTATTTTTTCTCAATGGCGTCCCCCTTATAAGCACACTCATCGCCTGTGCACCCGCTCTTGACTTGGATGAACACAATGCGCTCCTGTTTTTCTTTCGGGTAGCTGCGAATGTGCTTTCCGAATTCCGTGATCAATCGTTGGAAAAACGATTTGTATTCAGAGGAAGGATAGTAGGGGTAAGCAGGCCAACTATCATGAGCTTGGTCGCTGCACTCCACGCGGGGTACCCCCTTGGAGTAGATCCACTCTGGCGCATCGGGCCCCACATTCAAGGATAGGTAGATGAACTCGTTTCTCTGGACGGCCGTGTTCATCGCCTGATCCAGAGAGCTCCAGTCAAAAACACCCGGATTTTTTTCAATATCGCCCCAATTTCCAGTGAACGCCACTCCTTTCAGGAAAGGATAATCCTTGGGGTCAAAGGACGAACCGCGATCCCACACGCCAAAGGCGCTGGGCGGCGGAGCCGCTTGAACCGATGAAAACGAACACATGCCGATCAACCCGATGAGGCTGAGCGTTTTGGTCAAAAAATTGGACTTAATTTGTTTCATAAAGTTTTCCATTGGTTGCTGTGATCTCAGGCCACCATTTCCCAGGCGGCGATTGTTTTCCATTGAAGGCGCGCGGCTATTGCTGTTTGGAACCCTTGTTCTTCTTGATCTTGTTCTGCTTGTCAGGCTTGTCTGGCTTGTCTGGCTTGTCTGCCTTGTCTGCCTTGTCTGGCTTGTCAGCCTTGTCTGGCTTGTCAGCCTTGTCAGCCTTGTCAGCCTTATCTGGCTTGTCTGCCTTATTGTTGTTTCTTGCGTTACTGCTGCTTCCTTTGTTGCTATCGCTTCCTTTGTTGCTATCGCTTTCTGCGTTGTTATCACTTCCTTCGTTCTTGTCGTATTTGGATCCTTTTTCGTTGGGAACAACGCGCCAATCGTTGGGAGGGCGCAGAGGTGGAACTTCAGGTTCACCGCGGTGTACTTCGACAAGGCTGAAGATGTCATTCTTCTCATCAGCATTCACGAGAGCGAAGTCGGAACCCCTGGTACCTCCGCGGCGGAATACGGCGTCACGGAGTGCGACGACCTCATGGTGCCATTTGTTGTCGCCTTTGCCGGTCACTGTCACCGCCGTTTTCATGGCTGAGCTGCCGGCGTCGTAATTGAGCTTCCAAGTCGAGCCGGCCTGTCCGTCATACCAGACGACGGTGATTGTCATGACTTTGGGTTTGGCATCTTGGGAGAAGCCCTCATGCAGACGAAAATACATCGCATTCTTGCCCGAAACGTGTTCGAAGCCGCGCGCAAACCGGGAATAGATGGATGAAGTGGGAGTGATGGGACCGCCGACACGCCAGAGCGGGATGGAGGTGGCATCCGCGTCGATTTGCTCAAGCAACCGGGAGTAGTTGTCAGGCCAGATAAGCCAGCCCACATCATTGAATCCGGATTGATCGCCCCGTTGAGCAACCTGCCCCATTTTAAGTGCCTTTTCATCGTCCACGGCAGCACCATACTTGGCAAATTCGGCGCAGATTTTGAGCATGCGATCCACATTTTTGCGCTCGGCTTGTCCGAACTTCGCCTCGGGGTAGGCCTTGGTATCGGCAGCGTCCAAGCCTTTGTGCAGGGCGCAGAAGGCATCGGTGGCTGTCTTCGGATAAATCTGTCCTGCATACTTGTCGAAAAAGTAAAAAGAATAATCGAAACCCTGTTCCTTGCTCACAACGATGGCGCCTTTGGTGACATCCCAGACGCTCTGGCCCGAATTCAGAGCATTGATCGCCCCCCAATAGAAGTTCAGCGGGACATTGAGCTGATACAGCGGCCGCGTCCAAGATTGGTCCATCTCCGAGCGCCGAAACAGGGTCAATTCCTTGGGCGCGACGAGGTATGGAAGGTAGGTCGTCATCGCCGGGGCTTCCCCGCTGAGGTGGTGACCGCGGGAAAGTGCTCCATTTTTGATGCCGAAGCCGTCCTTGAGCGTTTTGGTTGCCCAGTGCCACAGTTCCGAAAAATCATGCTTTCCGTCTTCTTGGGATTCAGGTGCCAGATCGTTGAACAGCAGGCTGATTTTCAGGTCGGAATCCGAATTGAAAAGTTTCGCATACATGTCAAAGGTCTCGAGGCGAAACTTCTGCCACCCCGGACTTTCCCTTTCCAGACTGTATTTGCGATCCAAAGGTTCTCCCTTGTAAGCACATTCATCTCCGGTGCAGCCCGTTTTGACTTGTATAAAAGCAATCCGCTCCTTCTTATCTTTGGGGTAACTGCGGATGTGCTTGGCCACTTCCGTGAGGAAACGATGGAAATACATTTTGTATTTTGGGTCAGAATAGTAGGGGTAGAAGGGGAATTTATCCTCATGCCTCTCACTGTTCGTAAACACCTTTGGCACGCCTTTTTCATAGACCCAGTCGGGCGTTTTCGGACCGGCCTCAAAGGATAAATACACGGATATCTTGTTTTTAGAGGCATGCTCCAGGAGGGATATTCTTTGAAATCCATGGCCTCACCCCGATCCCATACCCCAAAGGAACTGGGCTGAGGATTGGCTTGGATGGGAAATGAGGAAGCGAGGCCGATCAGACCAATAAGGACAAGAGACCTGGCGCAGGCGGGGAGGTTGAAATAATACCAAAAGCCGCTTGCTTTTCGATTTTTGAAAAGGGGCACAGGTGTCCCGCCTGTGTGCGTTGGCATGCTCCTCGGTTCCAATGGGCAGGATGAAGTAGACCAGTCTCCACACGGCCGAGACGGCCATGCCCCCTTCTTTTCCGGTGCAAGATCCAATTTCAAAGGGACAATGAAATAAGAGGCGACTTGTCCCAGGCATTCGGCGAGGCGTTGCAGGAAGGTGGATGAGATTTTTATGAGGTGATTATGGTTCATAGAAGGATGGTTGCGGTGAATTTTGGCTTTTAGTTATAGTCGCGCCACAATTCCGGCGCGGATACAGACATTGAGGAAGGCGGCGGCAGACCAGAGTTGATGGCCGGAACCGGCGATCAAGCCGGCGGGCAATGGAATTTTTTCGTGGAAGGATCCCAAGCCTTGATCCCACATGGCCTCATTTTCTGCCTTAGCTTTTTTGGGCGCGAAGGCGGTTCCGAGCGAACGCCCGAGCAAGGCTGCGTTTTGATCGGTGTAGTCTCCACCATCGGCAAGGGCTTTTCCCCAGAGAAAGAAGGTGTCGCAGAACGGCCAACTCGCCATGTTATGCGGTCCGGAGTTGCCGGGTATAAACGGCGAAAAGAGCGGGATCCCCTTGTCGGTCACAGGATAGCCATCATAGGCTTTCTTCGCCACCTCGCCTTCCACAATGCCGAAGATGGCCGCGAAAGCGGTGCCCAGAATTTCGCGGTTCGGCATGATTTTGCCATGGCGATCCTTGTAATACGCGAGCGTGCCATCGGGCATGGTGAATTCCTTGAGGATAGCAGCCTTGAGAGCGGCGGCGCGCTGAAGCCACTGCAGTTTTTCCGTGGCCGGACGACCGTCTTTTTCACAGGCGTTGGCCATGGCAAGCAGGCCGCGGTAGTAGAGACAGTTCGTGGAGAGCGCCTTGAGCAGCACGCAATCGGCAATCTCCATGCCCTCGGGATACGCGGAACTGGTGATGTCATGAAAGAGCGGCTGGCCGCGATACAGACCGACGCTAGGGTCGAACCAAGGTGCGTAGAAGACTTGGAAAGACAGATCGCCGTTTTCAAGCATCCACTTCCAGTCGGCCAGTTCCGGATGCAGAGTGAAGAGATCGTCCGCCGCCCAGAGCCAGACCACATCGTCAGTGGCCCGCGTGTAGGAATTGGTCTTGTATTTTGCCATGACCTCCTTTTCCACTTCGGCGATCACCTCCCAAGGGGCATCAATCTCGTTGACCTTGTGCGGTGCCGAAACCTTGTATCCCAATTCCTTTCGGATTTCCCGGGTCAGCTTGAGCGAGGCCAGCATCTCGTTGGGATAAAATCGGTTCACGCCCAGCACGCCAGCGATGGAGATGTCGCGAGTGTAGACCCGGTCTCCATACCGACTGCCGGCTCCGAAATAGACCACGCCCGACTCAGGCTTCACCTGATTGCGCTCCACATCGTCGAGGGCAATCTGCCACATGCGCTCGGTGAGCGGCGTGATATTGCCGGTGAGCCGCACCTTGCACTTCGGCTCCGGTGCGGGAAGTTGCGACAGCGAGAATTGGCCATTGGCATCGCGCAGGGCATCTTCCGTCATGACCAGCGGCCCCTGCTCAAAGAGAAAGCACCGCTGGGCTTTTGTTGCCGTGGTATGAGGGAGACCAGACTCGGCAAAAACCGAATTTGTCAACAACCCCGCGCCAGAGCACGCCAACCCGATAGCCACCACGCCCAAAAAGGAGCGGCGATGAAGTTGTATTTTTGGGCTCGATGTTATCGAAGCTCGATTCATTTCGATTTCAGCTTCTCACAGAGTTGAGCAAACGATTCTTTCCCGTCGTATTTCAGGATCACGGAATGGCGGCCATCCAGTTTGACGGGATCGGCTTTTCCAAAGGCGGTCACATCGTATTCCTTCGGCGTATCGCCCCAATTGAAGACGCCGAGATAAACCTCTTTGCCCTTGCGCGCGAGCACGAGCTCAAAGCCGTCGCCCTTATTTTTGCCATGCTTCCAGAGATCCAGCGGCACGGTTTCATCCATCGCCGGATATTGGAACACCTCTTTCACCAAGGCCTGACGCTCCGGTCGGAGCGTCATCAGGTTGTCGCTGCTCAGTCGGGTGACACCGTAGACCTTGTTGAAGTCCGCCCACATTTGAGCCTCGTTCAAAGTCATGCTCCCGCCGTGTTTGACATCCTCTTGAGAGACTGTCGCATCTTCATCGGCAGCCTCACGGAAGACAACGTAGTCGGCATCGCCATTCCACACCTTGCCGCTCAGATAAAAGTTGCTGAGATTGGCCAAGCAGCGCTCGGGGAAGGCATCGTATCTCGGGGAGATATCGCCGCCAGTGCGCATGCCGTCCACGAAACCGATGCACGGGCCGAACACCGCAGAACAGCCCAGGAAATAACTGTCAGGCCCCATCGCCTCCCGCATGGCTTGCATCCCAAGTCGAAAGCGCTCAACACCCGTGATCGTCGGATCGTGTGCCTTGATGCTTTTGACATGCTTTTTTTTAAGCATGATGTCGTTTTCAAGACCATAACGCATGAAGTCCACCTTGAAGTAGGTGACGCCCCAATTTTCCTTCATGTTCCGAATACACTCGGCGATATGCGCTCTCGCCCCAGGATGGGAGTAATCAAAATAGGTATACGTCATGACCCTGTCCGGCAATTCCTTGATTTCTACGATCATTTTACCATCCTGATCGTGCAGAAAGTATTCGGGGTGGGCCTTGCAAATTTCCGAAGCGGCATCGCCCCGGAACCCATCGAAGTGGAGGCCAGGGGTCTTTCCTTCGGACTTGATCCGAGAGACGATGGCTTTGATGCCGCCGGGCAGGTTCGGGCGCACCGTCTGGTAATCTCCTCGCTCGATCCACCACCCCCCGTCGATCTGGACCATGTTTGCCTCCGGAGCCAGTTTGTTCAGCGCATCCATGTTTTTATAGACATCCTGGTCGGTGAATACCCGACCGTAGTAATCCCATGTCGCCCAGCCTTTGTAGTCGGCCGGCTTGAGTTTTGAGATGCCATTCTCTACCGCAATCGCCGCACCGAATTGATCGAGCAGCGCGAGCCAGTCGTCGGAGCGCTTGAGGACGATCTGCTCATACTGAATGGTCTGACCGGGCTTGAGTTGTTTGCCCTCGCCATGGGACCAGATCTCGATGGCCCCGTCATTGAGTGTAAAATTCGGTAAGAAAATGCGCCAAGACAGCGAACCGGCGAACAAATACTTACCGTCGCTCAGGCGAAGCATCTCATACATGTGGCTGGAACTCTTCTTGGTTTGGCTGCCGACATTCTCGCGCAGCATCGGCGTGCGCCCCATGCAACTGCCACCGTAGATCAACTCCTGGTCTTTCGTTAATTTCTCAGCCAACGGAATTCGAACAGTGATTTTCTCAATCGTCAGCGGCTCCTTGCCTTCGTTGGAGAGCGTGATCACCAAACGCTGGAAACCATTCGCCTCCTCCTTCAGACTTTGCGTCGTCGCGACCGGCTGGGAAGCCTTCACATCGACTTGGATGTCCGGCCACGACATATCAGCCGCACCAGCAAGTTGTGCCAGCAACACGCCAACTGCAAAGATGGCATGGGATTTTAAAGAGGATTTCTTAGGAAAAAAAGATGGGGTGGGAATCATAAAAATTAGGCTTTATATATTAGCTCAC
>RFZT01000097.1 GCA_009920585.1 bacterium | reverse complement strand
GCTTGCGATCTATGGGCGTGCGCGGCGAATGGCGCAAAAATCAATCCTCTAAAAGAGACAGGATTTCAGGATTGAGGGGATTCAGAGGATTGAGATCCCCTTCGGCTACGAGTCAGTTGCCGTTTGAGCTGATGGCTGCCGAGGATTTTGCCGGGGCAGGAGCGCTTGGAGCGGTTTGCGGAGGGGTGAATTTCACTGGGGTTGAAGCGCGAGCGGTTTGCAATTTAGGTGGGTTGGCTTGGGTGTTCGCTGGCGCTGGCTTGATGAAAGCGGGTTGCAGGTCGGGGCCTGGAATGGTTTTGTCCATGAGCGGATAGATGTCTTTTTCTGTTTGCTCGAGCCAAGTCAGGTTTTCCAATCTCCATTGGGCCATGTCGCGGAGGGTGGCAAGATTGACTCCGATGAGGGCGTCGGTGTCCGTGGTCGCGGTGACGGGAATTTTATCGATAATGAAGCGGTAGGCCTCGCGGGCGCGTTCCAAGTGGCGCAGGCGCTCGAAGCAGAGTCCGATCTGATAGACAGTCGAGGCGCGCCAGTTGGGGTTATCGTCGAGTTCAGCGAGTTTTTGGTAAATGCTAAGTGCGCCGATGGCATCGCCGCCTTCGTAGAGCTCGTTGGCTATTTCGTTGCCGGTTTTCCGTTGCCAGTAGGCCCATATAGCGGGTTTCTTTTTTCCGAATTCACGACCAGCGGCGAGAAGTTTGAGGGTTTCCTTCATGGACTCATCTGTGCGCCCAAGGGATTTGAGAGATTGAGCGACCAAGTATTGGGCTTCTGGGGCGAGGGGGCTCGCGGGATAGGTGGTCAGGAAACTTTGTGCAGCTGTGAGGGAGGCAGTAAAATCACCCGAAAGGTAATCGATGTAAGCAGTTCGAAAGGCGACTTCGCTGGCTTCCGCTTGGGTCATTTTAATAAGCTTGAGGCGGGAGTAAAGTTGGGCTGCTGTTTTGTAGTCACCCATTGCGAAGTGAGTGTGAGCGATCTCCATTTTGGCTCGTAAGGAGGAGTCTGTGAATTCGTTCCCGCTTTTGAGTTGCAGTGAGGTGTAGAGGACGCTGTAAAACTTGTTCAGAGCGGAGGCATAGCTTCCACTCTCACGGTAGATTTTGCCGAGGCGAAGGAGAATGTTTGGGTCTTCAGGGTCGTTCGGATAAAGTAACACGAACTGTTCATAAAGAACGGCGGCTTTGACCGGCGCATTTTGTTTTTCCTCGAGATTGAGAGCCATCTTGTAAATGGCATCACGTTTCTGCTCCGCTGGGGCTCCCAGTTTGAGGAGTTGTTGGAAGGCTTTCTCGGCACGGGGTTGATCACCTAAAACCAAGGCTTGGTCTATCTCGGTTTGAATGGCATTGATACTGGTTTCGCTGCTGACCAGAGCAGGCGCTAGCTCGACCTCTGTCTCAGGGTTTGCTGGAATGGTATCAAAAGCAATCGGATCGGGGACTTGTGGTGCGACGGGAGCCTGGAGCGCCGGAGCGGGTTCGACGGGAATGCTCTTGGCGGAATCCGCGACGGATGGTGAATGGATTTGAGGTGGGGCAGCAATCTCGGCCTGTGCCACGGTGGCGATGAAAAGGAGTGTCAGAACCTGTAGGCGAATCATATTATTGTACTGTGTAGGAAGTGCTGCTTACAGGTTGATTTGGCGGTGTGGCTGGGCGGAAAATCGAATCGAAAAACGAGCCCAAAACCGTCTCTCCCACAGGGGCATCTCCGGCTCCTTGGAAAAAATCCTGAGGTTGTTCATTGTTGATGAATTTGGGCGTCGTGCTGTCGACTGTTTTGGTGTCGCCTAGAGACAACGGCTCCGCGGAAACAATTTCAGAACCGCTATCGGGCTTGATTTTGACAATGGTTTTCGGCAGCAAAGGCGGTTTGCGTTTGTTTGAGGTGTCTTGTGCGACCCGTATGGACGCTGGTTTTGGAAGGTATTGTTTGGGAGCGCTGAGTTGAGGTTTTTGGGCGTTCTTTGTGGCACAGGATGAGAGACCCGCCGAGAATGAAATGGCAAGCAAAACCCCTAAAAGGGCCGCGAAAAACCGTTGCCCTAATCCAAAAACGAGTACAATTTGTTTGGGAGGTTTTAAATCACACATAGTTTACTTATCGGACGGGTCTATGAAAACTTAAAGTGAAATTCTCATCCTTGCATCGATTTTTTTTGCAGATTTTCTGAGCAGGGATAAAAAATCCCTAGCTAACTCTCGTCTTTTGGCTTTATGGCAAGGAGGGTGGAAATCCGAATCGCAATGTTGGGATTGCAAAAGGCACGGAAATTGCTAGGCAGAGGGCTATGACATTCCGTCTTACTGATCTTCTTCGTGTATTTTGCATCGTGGCTTTATTTGGTTTTGCCTCATGTGCGAATCCCACAGCCCGTACGATGAATGACAAAAGTAATGCGGGCACTTCCCAAACGGGAAGGATCAAGCAAATCTCGCAACCGACGGACGACATGGACGACGTTGCCTCCAGTGCCGGGATTCGCTGGCCGCAAGGGATGCGTCGCTTGGTCGTGCTGCCAATTTACACCGCCCGTCCGATCGGGGAATCCGAGCGGGATATGGACGGAATATTCCGTGGAGAGGTTTCCAAGGTCGTTAAATACGAAATTGTTCAGGTGAGTCGTCAAGAGTTGCTCTCTATCACCAACCGAGAGGCGGTCTCTTCAGCGGAGATCCTATCGGCGGATTTAATTCGAGTGCTTAAGCTCAAATATGGCGCCGATGCCGTTCTTTTTACCGACTTCACGGTTTTTCGCCCCTATCGTCCTTTGGCGATTGGCGTAAGAACCAAGATTGTCGATTTGAAGACGATGGAGGTGCTTTGGATGGCGGATGGTATTGTCGATTCCGCAGAGCCTGATGTGGCTGACGCCGCCTCGCACTTCGCTGATGGAGGGCTTCGCATGCGCTATGTGAGCCCCACCATTTACAAAGGCCGGGATCGTGAGTTGGCCAGTGGAAATCAAATTCTGCTGCAAAGTCCGAGGCTATTCGCGGCATTCGTTGCTCACGAGGCCTTTTCTTCTTTGATACCCCGCGTTCGTTCAGCTCAATAAAAAGGGACGGTTCGAGCAGGTCGTTTTCTTTCAAAAACCTTTATTTATGGCTTTTCCAAATTGAACAGTAAAAATCCAGAGTCCGAAGTCATTCTTAAACGCGTATCGAACGAATTGAATGCCGAGTTGACCCCGGGGTTGATTCATGAGGTGAACAACATTCTTACTGGGATTTACTTCAATCTGGAGACCTGTGGTGAGGCATTAAATGAAGATCCGGATCTTGCCGAGTCGATTTGTGAAATAAATCAAGGGGTTGAAAGAATTAAAGAAGTTCTCAATAGAACGGTCCATATTCATCTGAACGTGGCCGAAAGGGAGAAGACCTACCATGATTTGGAGTCATTGGTGGCTTGCTATCTCCTCCCGAAGCTCTCCATGTGGAGATCGCGGAACACCCTTTTCGTACTGTCATTCTAACGATCGCCTCGCGATTAAGAGAGATTTTTCCTGCTGGAAAGGTGGAGATTGTTTTTGAGATTCTCTCCCCCAATCAGCTTGCTGAGCTGATTCCCGATTGGGATAAAGCGGAGAATGGGAACCTCGTCGCGGTTTCCCTGAGTATTCCGTGCATGATCGAATCGGTGAGCGAGGTGGATGAATATCTTCTCCGATCCACGACTGGCGATCTCACATTTGCTAACGCCGAAAATCTCACTGGAAGTCTGGGTGGTCGCCTGCTATTGCATCGCGATGCAGCGAAGAAAACCTCCCGGATATTGCTTCTTCTTCCTCGTATTGATCTCGACGCCTAAACCAATCTTATGCAATTGAACTCCCGCAATTACTCCATTCTTTCCATCGACGACGATCCGATGATTCTGAAAGTCCTCGAAGATCTCGTGACTCGAGCCGGATACGAGTCCTTTTCGGCGAAGAGCGCCGCTGATGCCTTGCGCCTGGCTGGCGATCGGCAGTTTGCGGTGATTATTGCCGATCACAATATGCCCGACATGATGGGGGCCGAGCTTTTAAGCCGCTTTGCGCAGATCCAACCATCCGCGTCTCGTGTTCTGATTACGGGAATCAAGACATTTGACGTTGTGACAGCGGCGGTGAATAGCGGGGAAATATTTCGATTTGTTACGAAGCCGTGGATCTCCGCCGAGATGATGGCGACTCTGCACAACGCCGTGCAGCGCTTTGATCTCATTGAAACCAATAGAGCCCTCGAAAAACAGTCCCAAGAGCTCAATCAAAAGCTATCTGCTGCCAATTTGCTGCTCGATAAGCAACTCAAGGTATTGGAAAGCGACAAAAAGGAAATCGATGCGACTCACGATTCTCTCAAAACGAACTTCACCCGTTCACTTGAGCTTTGCCACAGGGTGCTCACAACATTCAATCCGCTTCTCGGGGAGCAGGCCAAAGCGGCAACAAAGATATGTCAGTCGATGGCGGAGACGCATTATTTTGACACCGAGCAGAAGCACATTCTGGATATAAGTTCTCGGCTGTATGACATCGGTCTCACGGCTGTTCCAGCGGGCTTTATGTCTGCGGTTCAAACGAATGCCGTGGACCTGCCTCCAGAGCTAAAAAATGTGGTCGAAAACCACACGATCCAAGCCCAAGCACTGGCCTCCTTTGTAGATTCCCTGAAGCCCGTGGGAGAAACGATCCGAGCCCACCATGAGCGGTATGATGGCACAGGCTTTCCAGATGGGCTCGCTGGCGAAATGATCCCTTGGACCGCACGCTGTCTTGCTGTCGTGGCTTATTACGTCACATGCGGATTGTCGCATGAAATGGCCGTGGACAGCATTCTCGAGCAGTCCGGCACGGCATTCGATCCAGATGCGACTCGGCTTTTCTTGCGCTGCGCTCAGGCTTCCCCGTTGCCAAGGCTCGTTAAAGAGGTGATGGTCGATGAACTCGAGGTTGGCATGCAATTAGCCTCTGGGATCTATAGTCCGACTGGTGTTTTGCTTGTTGCAGATGGATACCATCTCGATGAGAACACCATTCACAAAATCCGGAATTACAATTTGAATTCCTCCCTGCTCCGTCAACTGCTCGTTTATTGCTAAGCTGAAAAAGGGGCTGTCTCAGACTCCTTGGAGGAGGCAGCCGACCTTGGATATCAATTCTCCCGTAGCGAATGGTTTTCTGAGGAAAGAAAACTCCAAGCCAGAATCGGCAGCGATGCTTTGTTGTTCGGGGTAACCGGAGACAGGTTCCGAGCCAAGTCCAAGCCCCCTAATCGAGGCATCACCATGTCTGAAACTAAAAGGGCGGGCTGAAGAGGAAACGATTGCTTAAGCAAGCTCAGAGCCTCTTCGCCGTCTGGTGCTGAAATGACGATATGGCCAAGTCGTTTGAGAACAGTACGAATGAAGCGGCGCATCGCGGTGTCATCCTCCACCAGAAGAATCGTCGATTGTTTAGCGTCGCGGTGGGTGGTTTTCAGTGCAGGAGTGGAAGGCCTTTCTTGTGCACTTGGGAAATAAATATCAAAACAGATTTCGGTGTCTTTAGATTGGCTCACAATCAATCGGCCATCGTTCTGTTCAATTATGCTGCTGGCCGTCTTCAAGCTGTTGTTCGAGCGGACTTGTTCTACTGAGGCGAGTGAGGATCGGCGGGCTTGGATCAATCTCACGTTTACGAGATCGCCCGATGGGAGAGTTTGGTCCTTGATCGTTCTTGCTTCGCGTTGTGTCACATTTTTTGCCGTGATCGTGATTCTGCCGCCATCTGGCATTGTGCTTCTGGCTCCGACGGCAATGTTGATGAAGGATTGCTCGATCTGACTGCGATCAGCTTCGAGCGGCCACAAATCTAATTCTGGGATAAATTCGAATTCGATTTGCTCCCCCAAAAGACGCTTCAGCATCTTGGAGATGTCGATCAAAAGGTCATTGATGGCAATGCGGCCTCGCTTGATGTCCGGTGGCTTGTTAAAAGCGAGAAGCTGGTTTGTGAGAGAGGATGCTCGTGCAGCGGCCTTTTCGATTTCGGAGAGAAAGGTGTGGTTCTCTTCAGAAGAATCAGTTTCCTCCATCATGATTTGGGAGTAGCCGATGATGACCGAAAGCATGTTATTGAAATCGTGAGCGACGCCGCCGACGAGTTGACCGAAGGCTTCCACTTGTTGGGTTTGCCTTAGTCGGGACTCCATTTCACGAAGATCAGTGACATCCGTGATGACCGAGGAGAGTACGGCACCTCCGCCCTGTGCTGGCGGAATAAAGTAACCTCTCTCGAGTAGTAATGTGTATTTGCCGTTGCTCCTTCGAGCACGGTATTCCACTTCAAAAGAGCCGCCTGAAAGCAAGACCTCCTCGATTTGACTTCGGTAAGAAGCCTGGTCGTCTAGATGGATCAACGACATCCAAGTTTCAAAATGGCCAGGCAACTCGTGGGGGAGAATGCCGAGAATCAATTCCATGGCCCCCGAGTAAACAGAATCGTCATCGGAGGTGTGCCACTCGCGAAGGATCTGATCGGATGCTGACATCACGCCTTCGGCGCGCAATTTCCACATACGAAGCTCGCGCAAGGCCGATTCCATGTGGGACAATGGCCCATGCAAGGTATCGCCACTTTTTGAAACGGGATGGCTTGGAGCGTCTTCCATTAGAGTTGAACTACTACTTTAAATCTCGGAGAGAGGATTGCCAAAGACTATTTTCCGGAAAGAAGGGCTTCCGCGTGGCTGCGAGCTGAGTCGAGTTTGCCGCCAAGCATGCGGGCGATCTCGGTGATGCGGGTTTCAGGTGTCGTCTCAGCCAAGCGTGTGCGTGTCCGATCGCCTGACGTTTCCTTGGTAACGACATATTGACTCGAAGCTCCTGCAGCGACTTGGGGCAAGTGGGTGATGCAAAAAACCTGATGGCTCAGCCCGAGTTCCTTCATTTTTGCACCAACCATGGCCCCGATTTCGCCGCCGACATTGGCGTCGATTTCGTCGAAGACAAGTATTGGAACGCTGTCTTGAGCTGCAAGAGAGGTTTTTAACGCCAGCATCACTCGAGAGATCTCGCCGCTCGATGCGATCATTCGAAGGGCGCGTTCGGGTTCGCCCGGATTCGGGGCAAAGAGAAAATCGATTTGCTCGCATCCCAATGGAGCCGGCTCCAGAAGTTCTTCGAATTGGATTGAGAATCCAGCTCGGGCAAATCCCAGGTCGTTGAGGTGGTGTTTGACGAGATCTTCCAGCTTGGGAGCGAATTGCTTGCGGGTTTTGGTGAGTTTCTTTGAGGCTTCGTCCAATGAAGCCTTCGCTCGGGCGATCTCCTCATCGAGGCCGGCTCCGCGCTCCTCGCGTTGTCGTAAATGGGCCAACTTGCTCGCGGCCTCATTTCCAAAAGCAATCACGGCTTCGACTGTAGATCCGTATTTTCGCTTCAAACTTTGAATGGCATCGAGTCGCTCGTCGATTGTCGTTAGGCTTTGGGGATCCTCATCCAGTGTGGATGCATAGCGATCAAGATCGCGTGAAAGATCCTGCAGGGATTCGAAAATTCCGGAGACGACGAGGGAGATGTTTTGCGTACTGGAATCCAAACGCAGCAATTCCTTGGCTAGTCGCGACACATCCGTCCACCTCGAAGCGATGGCCTCATCTGAGTTGATGAGGGCGTCGCTCATGTCTGAGCAAATCGCACAGAGTCGATGGGCATTGGCGGCGGTCCGTTGCTTGGATAAAAGTTGCTCCTCTTCGCCAGGTTGGAGGGCGGCAGATTCAATTTCGTTCACTTGATGGGACAGGAGGTCGAGTTCGCGTGCTAAAGATTCCGCATCTTCAGTGAGGCGTTTTTTTTCTGCGGTCAACAGCAGCCATTCCTTGCGCTTCGCTACGTAGCTTTTGCGGTGTTCCGCATTACCCGCAAAGGCATCCAGAACCAGTAACTGCTGATCTCGGGAGAAGAGGCTTTGATGATCGTGTGGGCCGTGGAGATCAACGAGAAGGTCGCCGATTTGTTTCAGTAAAGACAGCGGGCATGCCGAGGCGTTGAGAAATTGCCTGCCTGTGCCGCTGGTGGAAACCACGCGTTTGATGATGAGTTGGCCGTCTTCACAGGAATCCGCGCCACCTTCGGAGAGGATCTCGTGGAGTGGGGACTCGAACGGAATCATAAAAACACCTTCAACCGTGCACGCATCAGCTCCCGACCGGATGAGCGACTTGTCGGCGCGTTCACCGAGTAGAAGTTTGATTGCGCCGAGGATGACGGATTTTCCCGCGCCGGTTTCACCCGTGATTGCGACAAAGCCCCCGGGAGGTTCCCAGAAAAGCTCCTCGACCAAGGCCAAATTACGGATTCGAAGTGA
>RFZT01000096.1 GCA_009920585.1 bacterium | reverse complement strand
CGCTTCGCTTCGAGAAAATATCGAAGTTTTCCTTGTGGCCGTTGTGATTGCCGCTGGCGTGAAGGCGTTCCTGATTCAGCCCTTCCGCATTCCAACGGGCTCGATGCAGCCCACACTCTACGGCATCATAGGGGTGCCGACCGATACGCCACCACCAAATCCCCTCACCCGTGCCTTTGAGTTTTTCATTTTAGGTCGCCACTCATTTGATCTTCGCGCCAAGGAAGAGGATGTTGTCGTTTCGCTGAATGAGAAAACTTATGCGAATTTTTTCACCTTCACCCAGATCGTCTGCCGTCGCCATACCTACACGCTCTTCGTGCCCCGTGACCCGCTGATGCGTTATTTCCGAGTGGTCCCCGGACGCCAATTTGCAGCTGGTGAAGTGATCGCGCGTGGTCACATGGATACCGGCGACCAGGTCTTTGTGGATAAAGTGAGCTACAATTTTGTGAAGCCCGCGAGTGGTGAAGTGTTTGTTTTTAAAACCACGGGCATCCGTGAGATCGAGTCAGGGTTGGATCCGATCATGGGCTCACAACATTATATCAAACGACTGGTTGGTATGCCCGGCGACCAACTTCGGATCGCTCCGCCCCTCCTCTATCTCAATGGCAAAGTCCCGACCGATTTTGTGTTCCAGCGAGTGATGAGCATGAAAAATGGCTATCAAGGGTACTCGAATGCTGGGAAGGGCGGTCCCGCCTTCCGCTATCTCGGTACACCCGAGGACACATTCACAGTCCCAGTGAATAGTTACTTCGCCCTCGGAGATAATAGTTACCATTCCCGCGACAGTCGGGATTGGGGAATCGTCCCTGAGCGCAATGTTGCTGGGCGCGGTCTTGTTGTTTACTGGCCCTTCAGCAAGCGCTGGGGTCTGATTCGCTGATTGCTAGGAACAAACATTCAACTCAAGCGAACGCCTGTTTCCATTTTTCCTCCCGAAAACCCACCAAGAAAAGTCGGCGTTCCTCATCGATGGCGAACGGGCGTTTGATGAGGTTCCCGTTTTCAGTAAGTAGAATCAAAACGGCGTCCGCGTTCATCCCATCCAGCTTATCCTTGAGACCGAGGGCGCGGTAATCCAGTCCAGAGGTATTCAGGATAGTGCGAATTTTCCCCTCGTAGGCATTCAACATGATCTGCAGTTCGCACA
Organism: bacterium; assembly: GCA_009920585.1. Lineage (GTDB taxonomy): Bacteria > Verrucomicrobiota > Verrucomicrobiia > Chthoniobacterales > Terrimicrobiaceae > UBA967. Next base: position 7,231 of record RFZT01000096.1, on the reverse strand, counting down.
TTGTCGGTGGCGTCTCACGGATGGGTAGTTCCTCAAAATCGATGCCCTGCGCGCGCAACCAGTTTGTTGCATTTCTGCAGGTAGAGCAGGCTTTGTAGGTATAGATTTTTAGCATTTTGTGTGGCTTTTATCGAAACTTCCACTCAAAACCCGAATCGTAGGCCTTGAGCGGAAGTACAGTGGAGTCCGGATCGAAATCTAGAGTCTCACTAAATGGCCGTTCGTTTCCCCATTGTGCGCCAGGGTGCTGGAGAGAAGTGAAAAAAACATTGTCTCCGGACAAATCGGGAAACTTATCCATGGTGGACTGCATGGTACAGGGTCTGAAATTACTTGCGAGGCTAAGCGGAGGGGTGGTTTCGCTCGCTATTTCCAGCGGTTGTGATCCCTGCTCAAGGAGAAGCGTTAGATCTAGGGACGTGAGACTGCTGTCGGGGGATCGCAGGACCCAGCGTCCATCGGTCATTCGACCGAAGGCAAAGGCCTCGACAAAATGCTGCCCCACCCACCCCGAGGCGCTCGCCAGCAGAAGTGGATTCCATGGTTCATCAGATAGAAAATCCATAGTGCCCTTCTGTAATAGCAAGCGACCTGCAGTCAAGCGGACCTGAAGGTTTGAAAGAGTGAGGCGACCTGTCGGAACGGGCGCCTTCAGTGAACCGCGTAGCCTCAGATCTAAGTTCATTTCGCCAGCAAGGGGCAAACTGCCGACACGGATTGGTTGGCGCGAAGACACTCCAAGATCAATCGTGCTTTCCGCGCTTGGTGCTAGGACGGGCAGCAGGGATGCAAGCGACTGCATGCAAGGGGGCTGCTGCGGCACGGTAGATAGGAGTGGAATGACATTGAGATCGTCGTGGATCACGGAATCCACAAAGGCCACGGAACCGCTGAGAAGAGAGTTGGGAAGATCGCCGACCGAATGCAGTTGCATATCCGCGAAGAGCGAAGCCGTAGGATTCACTTGTAGCGGGATTTTCACTCCAGTGAGAGTCAGATCCCATTTGGGTTGCCAAGATTCCGGGAACTGGCACGAACCACTGATTTCAAATCGACCGGGAGCGACCTCCCCGACGCAATTGTCAATGCGGAGGGTATCTCCGACAATGGTCGCTTGGGCATCGATTTTATCGATTCGGGAGGGAATCGAGGCGAGATAAAAGGCTGCACTTTTGAGACTAGCGGCGCCATTGATCGAGGGATTAGCAAGCGTATTGGAGATTTTTAGGCTTCCAGAGAGCGATCCGGTCAGGCTCCGCAGAGAAGGAAGAAGGGGGCGAAGCAGTGAAAGATCGGTTTGCGGAAAATCCACCCAAGCTTCAATGGGGGCATTGACATCCACGATCTCGAACTTGCCATCTTCATTCTTAATAAGAGCAATCGGAAATTTCGCTCCAGCATTCACGGGACTCATGCCGTCTTTTTTGAAAACAGCGCTCACGGATGCGGCTCCCGACAAGGTTTTGAAATTCACCTCCATCGTGGAACGGGAATTAGGAAGGGCGCTCTCGAGGGAAAGGTCACGAATCGAAATATTCGCATCGGCTTTGCAGTCGCTAGCGGGACCGAACGCCTCTGCTCGCATTTTCACAAAGCCGCGCAAGGGCGATTTCTGACCGGCCAAGAGCATGAAATCCTGAAGGTCGATCTCGTTGGGTGTTGCGGCTTGGAGGTAGATGTTTTTGTGATCCAGTATCGACGCAATCCATTCGGAATCGCCCCAGATAGCAAAAGGATCGATGGGTACAAATGCTGCGCCGGTGAGCAAGGGTTTGGAATTGGCGCTTAATTGGATATCTTTAAATGTTATCCCTGCGGATGTGATGGAAGCTAGCGAACTCAGGCGGAGCTTCTCGTTTTCAATCTCAAATGTCGAAAGGTCGATGTTTTGGGGGGCGTAGGTGCCAACGAATCGGCCAGTGAGTCCCGCTGGTGTGAATTGGGAGATGAAGCGCGAGAGCTTCAGATCATAAGAACCAGTGTGACCATTCGCTGATCCCTCACCACGCCAAAGAATGCCGAGAGAGCCACCATAGATGGACTCCGCTCTTTGCTCGTTGAAAGGACGCAAATAAGAGGCCAGATTTGTGAGGTTGGCATTCAATTCCGCCGTGTAGGCGTGAGGGGCGGCTAGTTCGGCAGTCCCTTTGGCTACGATCAAATCCTTGCCGGAACGAACTTCGCACCGCACGAGGTCGACCATCTTTTTTCGGAAAACCATGTCGAACTTCATTTGGTTGAGCTGAAGTTTGCGATAGGAGACATCCGTGGCCTGAATGCCGAGGAAGCCGTCTAACTCCCCTTCCCTTCCACTCAGTGAACCTTCCGCAGTGAGTTGACCCGAAGTTTCGCCGAGGGGAACGCCTAGCAATCCTGTGAGCTCGCCGAGTTCCATCATGTTCGCCCGGATATTGACGAGAAATGGGGACTGCGTGATTTTTGACCATCCTTCATCCAGTGAGACCTCGCCGTTGAGAGTGACTTTGTTTTCTTTTTGCTGGAGATTAAAATTGGAAATGAGCAAGCGGCGGTGAATCAAACTGGCGCCAATATCGAGGGTTTCCCACCCGCGATCATTCCACCGAAAATCACTGGCCAGAATGTGAAGCGAGGCCTCGGCATCAGCAGGTCGATTCACACTTCCGCGAAATGTCACACGTCCCTCGGACAAGCGGCCTTCGGCTTTTCCGGGAAGGCCGAAGATCGCAGGGAGTTCATCTACGGTGATGTCCGAAGCGATGGCAGCCACATCCAGTAACGGACCGTTCGGACTTTCTTGAAACTCAATATCGCCACGCAACGCGCCACCATAGAGTTGAGCTTTGAAGGTGATCGCGGGTGAGCGCACCGCATTCGGACTCAACGATATTTCCTCGATTAAAATGTCCGGAAGGATCTGCAGATTGCCCAATCGCGCAGTACCCTTTCCCCAACTTGTGTCCGCATCGAGAGGGCCAAGAAACTTTTTGAACCGCCCGATATGTATATCTACGGCCGCGAGGTTGAGGTGACCGGTCGCGAGATCGTTCAACTCCAGATCTAGGCCTTCCAACACACATCGGCTATCCGCCCCCATGAACTCGAGACGGGACTTTGCTATGACGATGGATTCCGGCGTTTGACTTTCATCCAAGAGAAGCGCAAGCAAAGCGATCGGCGCATCAGCAGTAGCTTGGTTCACCCCCTCGTCACTCTCGGGTCGGCGTGGGTCAATGAGACAATCCAAATTCAATACCGACACCTTCCGAATAAGATCGTAGGGGTTTGAGTAAAGAGCGAAGGGGCCATTCCAGAGGATTTCCAACCGCTCGATCGTCAGGAACTGGCGGGTGAATTTCGGGTTTTTCTGTGTGAGGGATAATCCCTCGATAACTAGAGGGCTTGCGATGCCGGCGCGAACAGAGTCGGCGTGGAAGGCTATTTCTCGGGAAGTGCATGCAAATTCCAATCCGTAGCGCATAGCGAATGACAGAATCGAAGGATTCAGCATGGTCAACCCCATGAGGATGGCTGTGAGCAGGATAAAAAACCGCTTCATTCGAAAAAATCTAACCGGTGCAACGGACAACATTACCTTTACTCTAGACGAGGTTAGGTGTCGCAATCCAGCTTGCGATTTCGATTCCCTGCGGAAGATTGAATATTGTGACTTGGATAGTGATGGGCATAGTTCATCATACCTTACCGTATTTATTGCCCATGCGCATTGCCCGTTGGTTTATTTTTGGACTCCCTGCCCTTTTGATATTGCTGGTCTGTATTTCATTTTGGAATGAGACCCGCCTATCCAAAGAAAGAAAAAACGAGATGACACTCGGGCTGATGGGTGAACCCTCCTCACTCAACCCAATCCAGCAGGCCGATAGCGCGTCATCAGAAGTCGCGAGTTCCATATTCAATGGCCTCCTGAAATTCAGCCCCGACCTAGAGATCATCGGAGATCTTGCCCAGACCTGGACACTCGATCAGACAACAACTCTTTTTTGCCGCGATGCAGCAGCGGCGGAGAAGATTGCGTCTCAACTGCAGGCATGGAAAAACGATTGGGCTGGCTGGACGCTCGAGAGTGTTGTCGTCGCCGGACGAACCGCACTATTGAAATTCCGCGAACCCGGGTTGGTAACTTCTAAGGAAATCGTTTCGCGCCTAGTCGCTGAAGATTTGGCGCCGGTCTCGAATCTTCGCATCGAGTTGAAAGAAGCTTCCCGGGAAATGCTCAAGAAGCTCAAAAACGCATTTCCAAGCTCAGCCATCATTCGTGAATGGGTGGAGTCTGGGGGCGCTTTTGAAATTACCACCGATCCGGGGTTCGTTCCTGAACTCGAAAAGTGGCTCGCCGCTAATGGTGGAGGCACCATCAAGGAGTTGGAGAAAGTCACATTCCTCGCGGAGCCACAAGTCACCTTCAAATTGCGCTCGGACGTGAAATGGCATGATGGCGCCGCCGTGACCTCACGCGATGTGAGTTTCACCTACGAGGCCATTATGGACGATGCCACCGCGTCACCTCGCAAGCCGGATTTCGATTTGATCCAGAGCATTCAGACGCCAGATCCCCAAACGGCCATAGTCACCTACCGCAAACCCTACTCCCCTGCCCTAGAGCTGGTGGGCGGAGAACTTTAATCGCCGTCCGGTGGGGACTGGTCCGTTCATTTTCGATCACTGGAAGACAAACGAACTAATTCATCTGAGGCGCAACCCGCAATACTTCAATGCTCCCGGCCCTTGGGTGGATGGCATCGTTTACCGCTTCATGCCTGATCAACTCACGCTCCGCCTCGCTTTTGAGACGAGGCAGGTGGATTTTTGGAGTGCAGCACCTTGGACCGTATCGTCGTTCAATGAAAACCCGCTTTTCGAAGTCTTCACCGAGGCGTCCTCGACCTACAACTACATTGGATGGAATCTGAAGCGGCCCCTTTTTCAGGACCCACGCGTTCGTCAAGCACTAGCCCACGCGGTTGATGTTCCCTCGATGGTACGCTTCATTCTTTACGGACGGGGCCTCCAGAGTACTGGTATTTTTACTCCGAAAATGTGGTTTTTCAACCCCGAGGTGGTGCCATTTGCTTTCGATCCGGATAAAGCCAAAAGCCTCCTAGCCGAAGCCGGTTGGAAACCAGGCGCCGATGGTATTTTGGAAAAAGACGGTCAGCGTTTTAGTTTCACCCTCATCACGAATAACGGCAACGAGGCCCGCCGAGACATTGCCACCCTCACCCAAGACGGACTTAAAAAAATCGGCATCGAAATGAAGGTCGAGCTCTACGAGTGGACTGTGTTTTTGAAAAACCACGTCAACAAAGGCGATTTCGACGCCATCGTTTTGGGGTGGTCACTCGGCAATAGCTTCGATCAATACCAAATTTGGCACTCGTCTCAGACAAACCCTGAGCAACTCAATGTCGTCGGTTACAAAAACCCAGAAGTGGACAACCTGCTGGAAAGCATTCGCCAGGAATACCGTCGTGAAAAAATCATCGAGACCGCCGGACGCATGCAAAGCCTGATCTACCAAGATCAGCCCTACCTCTTCCTCTTTGTGCCGGAAGGATCGACTGTGATTTGGAAGAACGCCTACCGCATTCGGAGACCAAATGGGCATGGTGGATGGATCGATGAACCCATCGCCATTACCAAAGCTGGGACATTTTATTGGTCCGAGTGGTTTTATCGTCCCGAATTTGCCGATCGACTTCCCGCTTTGAAATAAATTGGGAGTCGCCATGGAAACGGAAAGCCTACGTATTTTCAAAAACACACTGACTGCGAAATGCTAAACTTCTTTCAATTATCGCGCATTTAAAACCACATACAGACCAACCGTCTCTCGTGCGTTTCTGGGGAGTTCGTGGTTCTCTGCCAACACCAGGGTCATCCACAGCACGCTATGGCGGGAATACGACTTGTCTCGAGTTACGAATCGCAGGCGAGATCATTATCATTGATGCCGGTTCTGGAATTAGTCCCTTGGGAACTGCTCTGATCGACGAGTTTGGGATGAATCCTATTTCGATAGCCCTCCTCAATACCCACACCCACTGGGACCACATACAAGGATTTCCGTTTTTTATTCCGGCCTACATGCCGCAAAACCGAATTCGTGTTATCGGTCGTGACCCATCCCCGAAATCACTCGAGTCGATTTTTGGAAAAATGATGGATGGCGATAACTGTTTTCCGATTCCTCTTGAGGGTATGAAGTGCAAGATCACATTCGATCATTTACTCCCCGACGGTCAGAAGGAATATGCCCTTGAAAAAGTGAAATTCTCCACCTGCCCGACGAACCACCCCGGAGGTTGCTTGGCTTATCGATTTGATACACCGACAGGCAGCTTGGTTTTTCTATCGGACCACGAAACGGAAGGTCCCGACGAACCTCGTATTATCGAATTCATCAAGGGTGCCGATATTCTGATTGCCGACACCCAATACACACCAAAGGAAATCGAAACTCGTCGTGGCTGGGGACACGGTTGCTTCCGTAGTGTTGTTGCCTTGGCTGATACAGCTGGAGTGAAAAATCTCTACATGACGCACCACGATCCGGCCCATAACGACGATTTCATGGATCAGATGTTGACCGATGCCAAAGGGTTGGTTTTCGCGAACTCCAAAATGAACGTCTTCGCGGCCACGGAAGGACAGCAAGTCCGATTCTAAAAAAGATCGAATCGCAGAGTGCCTCTCATACCAAAAGCTGCTTGCTTTTGGATTTTAGTAGAGAGGCACAGCGCGTCTCGCCTGTGTGCTGCGGTCTGCTCCTTTGGTTCCGATGCGCAGGGTGCGAGAAAGTAGACCAGTCTCCACACGGCCGAGACGGCGATGCCCCCCCTTTTACACTGCAAAGTCTAATTTCAAAGGGACAATGGTATCATGCGATATTTTTCCAGGCGCAGCTCGCCTCAGCTCGCACGAGTTTAAAAAACTCAGGGCTTGATTAAGTCCAAGAAATCTGCAATAAATAAAAATTCTCCCAAGCCTTCGCCGGCATAGCACAGTGGTAGTGCAACGGTTTTGTAAACCGTAGGTCCTCGGTTCGAATCCGAGTGCCGGCTCCCCCTCAGAACCGCTTTCCACCCCCGCGAATTTCCACTTGGCTCATACACTGAAAGTTTCTTTCGTTAATCGTCTGACCCAGATTGGCGCGGTCCACCAGTTGGTAGTATCCCGTTCCAGAAAAAAGTTGGAACAACTCATGGGCCATTTCGCCAGCATCCGAGCC
>RFZT01000095.1 GCA_009920585.1 bacterium | reverse complement strand
TTCTGCATTTTCAGGATGCAACGGGTCGCGAGATCGAACATCGCCTTCTCGAGCAAGTCGCTGCGCACTCACGGATCGAGGTGATGGAAAATCACATGGCGGTGGATTTGATCACTACCGGCAAGCTCGGTTACGCCATGGAAAATTCCTGTGTGGGCGTTTATGTGCTCAATGAATCCACCGGCGTGGTCGAAACTCTGCGCAGTGATGTCACGGTTGCCGCGACGGGCGGATGCGGAAAAGTTTATCTCTACACAACGAATCCCGATGTCGCCACTGGTGACGGTGTGGCCATGGCCTGGCGAGCGGGTGCTGCCATCGCGAATATGGAATTCATTCAGTTCCATCCGACCTGCCTCTACCATCCGGATATCAAATCTTTCCTTATATCGGAGGTGGTGCGCGGTGAGGGGGGCATTCTGATCAATGAGCGTGGGCAACGCTTCATGGAGCACCACAATCCCCAAAAGGAACTCGCACCCCGCGATATCGTCGCGCGGGCGATCGATGCGGAAATGAAGCGTAGTGGTGCGAAATGTGTCTATCTCGACATCACCCACAAGCCTGCCGAGTTCATTATCAGTCGCTTCCCGACCATTTACGAAACCTGTCTTCGCTACGGGCTCGATATCACAAAAAAACCCATCCCTGTTGTTCCTGCCGCGCACTATCAATGCGGTGGAGTGAAGGTCGACATCAACGGAGAGACGTCTCTGCGTGGGCTTTTTGCGATTGGAGAGGTCGCCTGCAACGGTCTCCACGGAGCGAACCGCCTTGCGAGCAATTCCCTTCTTGAGGGGGTCGTTACCGCCCACCGTGCGTTTGAAAAATCCACGCGTCAGCGCCGTGAGCGTCTTTCCTTCGATCTGCCAGAGTGGCGCTCCGGCGAGGTCCAGGACGTCGACGAACTCGTTGTCATATCGCACAATTGGGAGGAAATCCGGCGACTCATGTGGGACTATGTGGGCATCGTGAGGACCGACAAGCGACTGCAGCGCGCGGCCACGCGCTTGAGGAATCTTCACGCTGAGGTGCAGGAATTTTATTGGAATTTCAAGGTTTCAACTGACCTGCTGGAGTTGAGAAATCTGGTTACAGTCGCATCGCTTGTTGTGGACTGCGCCCTCAGTCGCAAGGAGAGCCGAGGTCTTCATTACACATTAGATTATCTCGAGCGTGATGACGTGCGGTTTTTGCACGACACGATCATGCGGCGGAATTAATCCCGCGGAGTGAGGACGGACAGCTTGCTGGGCGAGATTCGAAACTCGCAGGGAATGATGCCGCAGACTTCGCCGTCGAGTTCGAATGGGACTTCATCCGTGCTCTGTACTCGTACCGAGGGGGCCTGAAAATATTCCACATCGGGAAGGGCAAGATGAGTCCCAAAGGCGATGGCTTGAAAATACCGCACCACATCCCAATGGCTCTGGTTTTTGAAAACAACAACATCCAGAAGTCCATCGTTGAGGTCGGCTTTTTTGAAGAGAGGAAAGGGACCACCATAAAGTCGGCCGTTGCCGATGAGGACAAATCGGCCCTCCCGCATCGGGATGCCATTGCCCTCGATCACTAGCGACGGGGGCTTCACGGCGGCGACCTGTGCCAAGGTGAGGAGATAGCTCAGCGGGCCGAGGGCTTTTTTCGACTCCGTGGTGGTCTGCTGTACGACGGCGGCATCCAATCCGACTCCGGCGAGTTGAATGAAGTAGTGTCCATTTGCCTGAGGAAGATCCAGTGGACGCGTATGACCTTGCTGGATCACCTCCCATGCGCGCTCGAGGTTTCCTTGTGGAATGCCGATCTCCGATGCAAATACATTCATTGTCCCAACAGGGAGAATGCCCAAGGTGGCACGAGATTCAGCCATGCCGTTGATGACCTCGTTCACTGTGCCGTCTCCGCCAGCAGCGACGATGGTGTCGAATCCCTCGGCGGCAGCTTCGACAGCTAGGCGTCGGGCATCCCCAGAAGTGGTGGTAAGTCGAACGACGGGATTGCTAGGCAGGGCCTCGATTCTGCTACGCAGTTTGCCAGCACGGTCGCTTCGGGCGGTGGGATTAAAAATGACTAGAGTCTTATTCACACTTCACTTTCGGGATAGGAGCGGTAGCTTGTTCGTGTGCGTTCGATTGCCAAGCCAATTCTGATTATTGCCGGAGGGACATTGCTCCTTCTTGCCGCGCTTGTCCTTATTGCGAATATCTACCTGCAGTCAGAAGGCGTTCAGGACCGCATGCGTGCAGCCATTTCTCGGGTAGTCGGGGCACCTATTAAAATCGAGCACTCTTCCTTCACTCCCTGGGCCGGATTTACCTTTTCGGGACTCAGCCTCCCTGCGCAAGGTCACTCCAAAGTCCCCGTGCTTTCGATTTCATCATTGCGAGTTCGGGTTCATCTTCTATCCCTGCTTCAACGTGAAATCGTGGTGAAGGAAGTGGTTTTTTTGAATCCGGTTCTTGTATCTATCCCGACCCCATCCGGCAGATGGCCTTTGCTTAAAGCTCAGACTGAAGCCTCTCCTAGGCCCTCTGTTATTTCACTTTCGCTTCCTGATGTTGGGCCAGTCTCTGTGCCTGGACCGTCTGTGAACCCTTCTCTAGATGTCTCCTCAAGCGAACCCAGCAACCTGCCGAAACCTAGGAAATCGCAACCAGATGTTCAGGTGGACGCCATGAATGTTCGTAATGGGAAAGCGGTTTTCTACGATGATGCAGGTCACCAATTAATCGAGTTTGAGAATGTTGCCATAGAGTCACATGTTTCTAAGGATCGTTCCATGGTTGGAAAAATTCGAATCGAAAAAATCGTAATCGCCGGTTTTTTCCACCCTTCACATCTGACCGCTCGCTTCGAGTGGAGTGGAGGGAAGCTAGTTATATCGGATGTGGTCGCGGATTGGGCTGACGGGTCGATTTTTGCCCGTTTTGCCGTGAATCAGGAACCTTCACCCGCCTTCGAAAGCTGGTTGGCCGTTCAGAATGTTTCAGTCAAAAATCTTTCCGAGGATGCGGGGATCGATGGTGGCGGAAAACGTGGTAAACTTTTCGCTAATGGAACACTTAACGGAATGATCGGGCTTCCTGATACTTATGTTGGTAGTGTTTCTGCCTCCCTCGTGGAAGCTCGATTGGAGCCTCTGGATGTGATTCGCCAGATCGGCGACCTGCTTGGCGTGGATGAGCTTAAAATGCTCGATCTCAAGCAAGCTGACGCGAACCTAACGATCCGAGATGGTAAGGTGGCGGTCGACAAAATAGCCATCGCCTCGAATAACTTCATCATGGACGCCACTGGGGAGAGTAGCTTCGATGGCAAGCTGAACTTAGGGGCGAGATTTCACGTGAACGAAAAAATCCGCAAGGAATCACGCGGTCTCATTGGGGCTAATTTCGAGCCCTCCGAAACGGAAGGCTATACGCACATGCCATTTCGCATTTCCGGCACACTCGCCCGTCCGAAGACCGATCTTTTAGATAAATTAGTCGGGACTCGCATCGGACAGGATCTCGGGGGTCTCATCAACAGCTTCCTCCGCCCATCCCAAGGGCAGAAAAAAAAGAAACCAACGCAGCCGGACCCCGTGGCAACCCCCGGTTCTTAAGAGACAATGCGGATTATTTCAGGTAGCGCCGGCGGGCGACCACTCAAAGCTCCGCCAGATGGACTCAGGCCAACGATGGATCGAGTCAAGGGTGCTGTTTTCTCGAGTCTGGGTGATTTGGTTCCGGGGGCTGTCGTTCTCGATCTCTTCGCAGGCTCTGGTGCCATGGGGATCGAGGCCCTCAGTCGAGGTGCTGCCGCCGCTGTCTTGGTCGATAGCAACGAACGCTGCATTCGCTGTATTCATGAGAATCTCCGGATGGCTGGAGTTGCGGCCAGCGTTCAAACGATGGATGTCTACCGGTTTCTGGATTTGCACGCCCCGCCCGAGAGTTTTGACATTATTTTTGCTGATCCGCCGTACTCCAAGAAACCGGAGGATGTGAAGCATGCGGATGCCTTGGCGGCTTCTCTCAAGTTGGCCGCAGCACTGAAGCCCAGCGGATTATTTGTCTTAGAAAAACAAGCCGCCGGCAAGCTTGACGAAAGCGTCTTTGAATTAGTCAAAGTCAAGCGATATGGCGGCAGCGAAATCCTTTACTTGGCCAAGAAATGATCCGAGTCGTCCGCTTTTTTTATAACCTGCTTTTCCCGATTGTGCTCTTGCTTTTGCTGCCGGGATTTCTGATTCGAATGACGCGGCGGGGGAGTTACAGGCATAAGTTCGGTCAGCGCCTTGGGATCTATTCAGCAGGTGTTCGCGAAAAAATCGCCGGAACAAATCGGGTGTGGGTTCATGCCGTGAGCGTCGGGGAGGTGAATATTGCGCTGAAGCTGATCCAATCGATGCGTGAGGCTAATCCTGAGCTGGGATTCGTGCTCTCGACCACCACTTCGACCGGATTCAAACTTGCTGTCAGTCGAAAATCAGCTTGGTTGGAACCGATTTATAATCCGCTCGATTTTTACCCTGTCGCCCGCCGGGTTGTGCGGTTAATCCGTCCGCGCTGCCTTATTCTAGTGGAAGCGGAAGTCTGGCCAAACATTCTTTCGGAGGTTCGTCGACTCGGCGCCAAGGCGGCTCTGGTGAATGCCCGTCTTTCTCCGCGTTCGGAAAAGCGCTACCGTGCTGCGCGCTGGATCACGGCCCCGGTTTTCAATCAGCTCAATCTCCTCTGCCTCCAAGAGCCCCGCGATATACATCGCTGGAAATCTCTCGGTCTCGATCCCGCTAAACTTGTGCTCACGGGCAGCATCAAGTTTGACGATAGCGCTGCGGCATCGCGACCTGTGCGCGATTTCCGACCCGTGCTTGAGGCTATCGGGGTTTCGGAGGACGCTCCCGTTCTTCTCGGGGGCAGTACATTTGAGGGGGAAGAGGTCATTTTAGCCGAGGTTTACAAGAAGCTCTGTCAATCACACCCCGATTTGTTTCTTATCCTCGTGCCCCGCCATCACGAGCGGGCCGAGTCTGTGTCTCGCCAACTCGAGCAGGCGGGGCTCACAGTGATGCGCCGAACCAAGCCATTTTCTGAGGGGAGGCCCGATGTGCTTCTCGTCGACACGACCGGCGAATTGGCTGGATGGTATCGCTGCGCAACGGTCGTCTTTGTTGGTAAAAGCCTCTGTGCTAAAGGTGGTCAAAATCCGGCGGAACCCGTCACCGCTGGTGCACCGGTTATTTTTGGTCCTCATATGCAGAACTTCTCTACTCTCGTTCGGGCTTTTCTCGAAGAGGATGGAGCCATTGAAGTGCATGATGCCAATGAGATCCGCAACGCAGTAGGCATTCTCCTCGCTAAACCTGATCGCTGCACCGCCATGGTAGCAAATGCCGCGAAATGCCTCGAGATCCACCGAGGGGCGACCCAAAGAACCCTCGATCAACTTGAATCACAGATCTTATCTTGAGTCGAGGGTTGGGGCATTGAGGTGAATCGGAGCGGGGCAAAAAGGTCGGAATATTTTATCGCCGATTCTGTTTTGATACGATCGATGGGGATATTCCTAATCCCTTGTAAAAAATACTGATGTATCGATTATTGTTGCGAGTTTACTTGGGCTGGAGAAATTAATTTAAAAATTTTCCTCAAGTTTTTTTGGTTTCTGACGAATTATATTAAGTATGGGAATGGGATTATCAGGATTAGCATCGGGTTTCGATTGGAAATCGATGGTCGATCAGCTTATTGAGGTCAGTCGCGCACCTCAAAATCGTATGCGTTCGGAGCAGTCAAAGAACTCTTCGAAAACAAGTGCTATTAATGAAATAAAAGGGCTTCTTGCTAATTTAAAAACCGATATCGCGAATCTAGGTTCCCAAGATGCTTTGCTTAAGAGGAGCGCCTCGCTCGGCGGGTCTGCAACGGCAACGGGGTGGACGGCAAGTGCCTCTACGTCGGCAAGTGCAGGGAAATACACCTTCTCGGTTACGACGCTTGCGACCGCGGCAAAGTGGACTGGGGCTGCAGGTCTGGCCGGTGGAATCGATCCGACTTTGCCGCTGTCTTCTCAACCTCTGGGTAGAACGATCGTGGGCGGGAATTTTACGGTTAACGGGACCATTGTTACAATGGACAGTGGAGAATCTCTGAACTCTGTCCTGACGAAGGTAAAATCTGCGAGCGGAGTCACGGATGCGAAGTTCGACGCTGTAACCGGTAAGGTGACAATCGAGAGTGCTTCTCCGGTCGTGCTTGGAGCCTCTAATGATACGAGTAACTTTCTCCTCGCGATGCGGCTATCAAGTGGATCGAATCCTACTAGCTCTGCTTCGCTGGGTTCACTCAGCCTCTCGAATCCGATCGCTTCTGCTAATCTCAAAACTCAGCCAACGCAAGCGTCTAGCACTTTTCTCATAAATGGCACCTCGATTTCGTATAATACGGCATCAGACAGTTTGCAAGATCTGATCACGCGGATCAACGATTCTGCTGCGGGTGTAACTGCTTCTTTAGACCCTGCTTCTGGGGGCTTTGTGCTAACCAATGACACCACCGGCAACGTGGGGATTTTTGTATCTGAGGATACAGGCGGCATGGCCGCATCCTTAGGGTTGACGGCTGGCTCCCTCACGAATGGCGCAGATGCGGTTTTTAATGTTAATGGAAGCGCGGTTTCCCTAACAAGTCGGACGAATACCCTAGATTCGACTTCTCATGGCATCACGGGATTGACTGTCACTGCATCAAGCATTGGTAGTGATACTGTTACCATTGCATCTGATAGCACGGCAACAAAATCGGCCATCGATAGTTTTATATCGAAGTATAATGCAGTGCAGAGTGTAATTGAGAAATATTCCAAGGTCACGGTTGTTGGAACTAAAGTCACGGCAGGTATTCTCTCAAACAGTCGCGAGTTGAGTGAAATATCCAAGTCCCTTCGTCAGATGATCTACGAGGAAGGTACCGGAGTAAGTGGTACCATTAAGCGACTCTCCGACTTAGGGGTAGGCTTCTCTGGTGTTGAAAATACCATCTCTGTCACGAACTCCACGCTTCTGAGTTCCAAGTTGGCTGATTTTGCCAGTGATGTATCTAGCTATTTTAATACAAAAAAAAGTGTTGGAGATGTTCCGTCCGGGGGTCTCATTGAGCGAATGGATTATCTTCTTGGCAATCTGGTGACAGATTCCGGCACAGCCAAGGGGGCTCTGAAAACCAATTTAGACACCATCGTTAACCAAAATAAATCTTTAGACGCGCAAATAACTGCTTTAGAAAAGCGACTTGAGTCTCAGCGTTCCACTATGGAGGCATCCTTCATTGCTATGGAAAAGTCTCAGTCAATTTACCAGCAACAAAGCGCATACCTCACTAAAACCTTCTCTGGGAATTCCAATTAAAAAAAACCTAAATAAAAAAGCCAAACGGCCGATATAGATAATACAATCCGATTTCTGACTTAAAAGTGAGAAAAATCAAAAATTTAAACAAATATGAATAACCTACAACCAATCGCACCAACGACATCGCCGGTTTGGCCAGAGGTCAATGCGACCACTGCCAAAAACAGCATGTCCACACCGCAGGTCGGTGCCAGCGAAGTTCCGGTTCGCGACTCCGTCATATCTGCGGGTAAAACAGATCTACCAGCCAAACCTCCTGTGACGGATACAGTGAATGCACCCTACCGTAAATTGGTAAGAGAATGGCAGGGGGCCTCACTTGAGGTGCGATCTGGTGAAGTCAAAAAAGGAATAGAATGGTATTCAGATCCATCCTACCCGCCGCTCAATGTCGTAAATGGCATCGCAACCATGATGGTAGGAGACTTTCTTAATAACTCTGGGGAAAATCTTAATAAACAACTAATGCCATAATTTTAGTTGATTTATCTCCTCTGTATGTTAATGAGAAGCAAACCTTATTCTTTTGAAAACAAACAACCCGCTTAACATTTATCGGAAGACAGCAACGACGACAGCTTCCCCTGGAGAGCTCGTCTTAATGTTATTCGACGGTGCTCTTCGTTTCATGACAGCGGCTGAAATTGGTTTTCAGGAAGAAAACTTTGCTCGGAGGAATGAGCAAATTCATAACAATATTCTCCGAGCTCAAGCGATCATCACGGAACTACAGGCGACATTAAATATGGAGGTGGGCGGCGAGTTTTCAGAGAATCTCTATCGCCTTTACGATTTCATGCAGAATCAACTTAGCCAGGCAAATCGGGAAAAAAACATAGATAAAATCAAGGTGGTTGTGGGCTTTGTTCAAGACATTCGTGAGGCTTGGGCCCAAATGCTCCTGCAGACAGCCACGGAGCAGGCTACCGTGAGCGTCGAATCCGGCCTAGGTGCCAAATGCTGATACCCAAACTCTCTTTTTCGACTGAGGAGAAGCGTCTCGAAACTCTCCTCTCCACGTATGAACAAAACCTCCG
>RFZT01000094.1 GCA_009920585.1 bacterium | reverse complement strand
CCTACCCCAACGCCTACCCCAACGCCTACCCCAACGCCTACCCCAACGCCTACCCCAACGCCTACCCCAACGCCTACCCCAACGCCTAATCCAGCCCCAACGGTATTCTTGACAAGTCCCACCAATGGATTTTCTACCCTCATTGGAACCTCGGTAAACATTGCCGCTACAGCTACGGATTTGACATCCAATGGCGCACAAGGAGTAGTAACAAAAGTCGATTTCTACAATGGATCGACGTTGATCGGTTCGGATACCGCAGCTCCCTACACCGTGAGTTGGACACCATCGCAAGCGGGCAGCTACACCCTCTCCGCAGTTGCGACGGATTCCCAAGGCGCCTCCTCAAAGTCCAGCGGCATCTCCGTTGTCGTTGTGTCTTCGCAGCAGACGCCATCGATTACATACTTCTTCCCATCTTCAGGAACACCCGGGGCTGAGATTTACATCGTGGGAACCAATTTATCGGCTGTTAATAGTGTCAATTTCAACAAAGTAGCCGCATCCACATTCAGCGTGGACTCCTCAACGCTTGTTATTGCCAGAGTGCCTGGCAGCGCCACCACTGGCCCAGTGAGCGTTTTCGGAGGAGGATCCAATGCCCAAAGTTCGGAGAAATTCATCATTCTTCCAACCAAAAACACAGTCGTGATCAGCCAGATTTACGCGGATGGTGGGCGCAACTGGGCTGACTACACCCACGACTTTGTCGAACTTTACAATCCCGGCACAGTCCCCCTGAGCCTGACAGGTTGGTCACTTCAGATTGCGATGCCGGGCACCAGCGCTTGGTGTGTTATTCCGCTCACCGGAACGATTCCGTCGCGCGGATATTACCTCGTCGGGCTTTCTGGGAAGAACAGCTACAGCAACCTGCCTCAAACCGACGCCAACGGAGATTTCGACTTAGGTGGTCGCCAAGGCAAAGTCGCCCTCATGAAATCAATCACCCCGATTAAAGGTCAATCCCCCGTTGGAATATCCACCCTTTTGGATTTTGTCGGATACGGCCAAGCCAATGCCTACGAAGGAAGTTATGCCGCCCCCGCTCCAGATAGGTATTACAGCATTCTGCGGGAGAGAAATACCGACACGAATACAAACGGTTGGGATTTCATACTCGATTACGCAAACCCCCGTAATACGGCCACACCCGTCATTTCGACTGAACTCAGACGTTAATCGATTCGAAGACTGGCTGCTGATTTGCACTTAACTGCATGAAAAAACGTATTGCCCCTTGTTTCAAAGGCAACCGCGAGACACCATGTCATCCATGGAAAGTCATGAATGGTCGGAAAACACCGACGAAGGGAAAATATACTATCGGGCAAACCACTTGGGTCAGCGGTGGACCATCATGACGACCATGGAGAAACGTGATCCGACATGGACCGATATCAAGCCTGTGCCGCTTTCTGTCTGGCGCGAACTGCGAGATATCGTTTGGAAAAAATACCAACGGCGACGGTGCACATGGGACCGGGTGGCGGAATTAGATCGAATTATTGGCGATTAGTTTTTGACCTCGAGCAGTCGTGTAAAAAAATAAATGTAGCCGAATGCAAGGATACCGAGAATGACAAGAGCAGGAAACAAAACCGAGATCCAATCGAGGCTGGTCTTTTCTTTCAAGAGTGGGATTTCTTTTTTGACCTGCGGAGATGACTCGCGCTGAATGGCTTTTTCGAGAGCAAAGGTGAGGTGCTCAATCAATTCAGGGTAGGATGCGTAGCGTTTATCTGGGAGCTTTGCCATCATTCGGTTGATGACATAGGCGGTCTCGTTGGAAACTGAGGGCGCAAAGCTTTGAAGACTCACGGGGCGGCTTTTGAGCTGCTTGAGGGCGACCAGCGAGGGACTCTTGGCATCATAAGGAGGGCGACCTGCCAGGGCGTGAAAGAGCGTGCCACCCAAGCTGTAGATATCACTTCGGTAATCCTCCGGCTTTTCATCAAGTTTCTCTGGCGCGATGTAGTAGGGCGTTCCCCAGATTTCGTCGCAAGAAACCGGTGAGTCGTTCATGGCCGTGGCGAGACCAAAATCCACCAACTTGAATGTCTGCGAATCAGAACACAAAATATTCGCCGGCTTGATATCGCGGTGAATGAGACCTTTTTCAAGAGCGGCATCGAGGCCTTGAGCGATCTGGATACCCAACTTCAGCACCATGACCTCCGACACTGTTTTTCTTTCCTGGATGAGGTCGTCTAAAGATCCACCGCTTATTAACTCCATTGCGAGGTAAAATTGCCCTTGGGCCTGACCGAAATCGAAAACCTTCACCACATGCGGATGGTTGATGAGGGCGGTAGTGCGAGCTTCTCGGGAGAGATTCTCGCATTCAACAGGGTTATCGTGAAGTGAGATTTTTAAGGCTTTGAGAGCAACGGGCCGATCCAGATTGATATCGACGGCGGAGTAAACGGTGCCCATGCCACCTTGTCCGAGAAGCGCGAGAACGCGGAAATGATTAAAGAGCGATCTGGCTTTGAAAGATTGCCCACACTCCGGACAACACACATCGGTGCAGGGAGGAATTCCCGTTACATTGATAGAAGATTGACAAGACGGACAGGATTCTACGAGTAGATCAGAATAAGACGAATCGTCAGGTGTCACATTTAGGGTCCGCTATTTTTGGGAGAAGTATTTACCCAGCCCATATGGGTGAGTAAGGTGAATAAGTGGTAGATAATCTGTATGCGCCAGTCTGTGCAATTCAAATCAATTTATGGATACAATAGTCAAATTTGCTGTCGGGCTCGAGGATGCCGACGAGAGACTGGATCGCTTTCTTGGTCGGATGTGTTCCGATTTTTCTCGTGTACGCTTGCAGGATTTTATTCGCGAAAAGCATGTTTTGGTTAATGGAGCGGCCGCCAAACCTTCACAGCCCCTGCGATCAGGCGATGAAGTGGCCCTGATCGCACCGACCGCAGTCGAACCATCACCCCTTTTGGCTCAAGATATCGCTCTTGATATCCTGTTTGAAGATGAGTCGATTCTTGTGATCAATAAGCCTCCAGGGTTGGTCGTCCATCCAGGCGCCGGAAATCATGAAGGAACAGTCGCCAATGCGGTCCTTCACCATTGCGAGGGCATCGCTGTCGTCGGCGGAGTCGAGCGCCCAGGGATCGTCCACCGACTTGATAAAGAGACATCCGGTTGCCTCGTTATAGCCAAGACAGAGAAGGCTCATCGATTAATCGCCGACGAATTCGCTTCGCGCGGTGTGGAAAAAGCCTATCTCGCACTTGTCGACGGCACTCCACGCATGCCCCATGGCAAAATCGATGCCGCTATCGGTCGCCACAAGGTCCACCGCCAGAAAATGGCCGTTGATGAGCGTGGCCGTGAAGCTCTCACCCACTACCGTGTCCTTGCCTCCAATGAGAGCAAGGCTCTGGTCGAATGCCGTCCACGCACGGGGCGCACCCACCAGATCCGAGTGCACCTCAAACACCTTGGGCAACCTGTGACGGGCGATCCCGTCTATGGACGCCGAGGATCTCATGAGCGCCACTTCCTTCATGCCTGGAAGCTCACCCTCACTCACCCCGAGAGCGGAGAGAGAGTCTCGTTCACGGCACCAGTCGCCGAGGATTTTCCAGCTTGGGCAAAAGAAGCCGCCTTGAATTATGATGCCACTCTGACGAAAAAACTGACCGCTCAGCATGCGCCAAATGACAATGATTAATCGATTGGAAAAATGGCTTGGACCATACGCCATCCAAGGTCTGGTCAGATATGTCGTAGCGATGAATGCGCTTGTCTTCATTCTGCTCACGATCAACCCCGCTTACGTGGAAGCTTTAAAATTAGACCACTCGGCCGTCCTAAAAGGTGAGATCTGGCGCCTCGTTTCGTGGATTTTCATCCCCGAAACGACCGGGATGTTTTGGATCATTTTCTACCTCATGTTCACGTGGTGGATCGGTGACATGCTGGAGGAGGCATGGGGAACATTCCGACTGAACTTGTATTACTTCAGCGGCATGGCGCTCTGTATTGCTTCGGCATTCTTCTTTGGGGCATCGGGCGGCAATTTTTTTCTGAATTTGTCGCTCTTCCTAGCAGTGGCAACATTGATGCCGGACTTTGAGATTTCCCTTTTTCTCATCCTGCCGGTCAAGATCAAATGGGTGGCCATCTTTAGCCTCATCGGCCCTCTCGGCTATTTGGTATTCGGCGTGCTACCCCTCAAGATGATGGTGGTGATGTGCCTTGGAAATTACCTGCTTTTCTTCGGTCCGGGATTCCTCCGCGATCGCATAGCGGGCAGAAAAAATACGAATCGCCAAGCCAAGTTCAAAAAGGCCTCGATCTCAACAACGGAACCGCTGCACCACTGCGAAACCTGCGGAGCCACCGAGCAGAAAAATCCAGACGCGGAATTCCGGGTCACTGCTGACGGGAAGGAATACTGCATCGAGCATCTCCCCTCTCGCCAAGTCTAGACTGAGAGCTCTTGATCAGGCCAGAGCAGACACAATGGCCGGAATCTCGTGCAGGCCACGGATAACGTGGTGAGGCTTCACATCGGCGAGTTCCTCTGAGCCCGGGACTTGAATCCAAATCGCAGCGGCGAGTTTCGCGTTGAGAGCGCCGGCGATATCGCGCTCCAAGCTATTACCAACCATCACGGCACGATCTGGCGTTACCTGGAGCTCGTTCAGGAGCAGATGGAAAATTTCTGCTCGAGGTTTACCGATGCCATGAACCCCGGAAATGGCGATCGCATCAAAAAAACCGGCCAACCCCGAGGCGGCGATTTTTTCACCTTGAAGGTCCGGCGCCCCGTTGGTGAGGAGCGCAATCTTATGCGTGGCCTTAAGGCGCGTGAGAGTTTCCACCGCATCCGGCATGAGACGCTGTAGCTTGCGGCGGGACTGGCTGAAATGGTCTGCGAGTTTTTCAGCCGTATCGTCATCGGTGATATTCTGTGCCCGAAGCACAGCACTGAAAACACTCACTCGATATGGATGCGCCCATTCACGAAGCTTCACCAATTCAGGCTTATCTCCTTCAAATTTCCCCCACAGACACTCATGGTAACTGATGCCGATGGATCGGACATAATCGTAGCACGGACCCTCTTTCCATAATGAGAATCCGAAACGCTTACAGTCGCTAAGGAAAGTCGCGTTCTCAGTACCGGCGAGTTTCGCTGCAAGTTGGGCTGTGGATTGGAGTGCTTCCTTGGAGACAGCCTCATCCACAATGAGGGTGTCATCCAAATCAAAAAGAATCGCGTCGATAGGCATCCCCTACCCCATTCCATAGGCGGGGCAATCTGTCGATAAAGTAAAGCAACAGATCGCGGCGGTGATTTTACTAGAAAGAACTCAACCGCTGGACCAGAGCCGAAAATCGCTGAACTGACTTCCTGTTGCGAACAGCCGTTTCGAGTGCTTTTTTTTGCCCAATGAGGACGACCATGGACTTTCCCCGGGTGACGCCCGTGTAGATGAGATTGCGCTGAAGAAGGAGGTACTGCTGCATCGCGAGAGGCATTACCACTACGGGAAACTCCGATCCCTGGCTCTTGTGGATCGTGATCGCATAGGCGAGCGAGACCTCATCGAGTTCATTAAAATCGTAAACAACACAACGCCCGTCGAAGGAGATGCGAATTTCGCGTTCCATCACATCGATGGCTTCCACAAAACCGATGTCACCATTGAAGACTTCCTTATCGTAGTTATTCCGCGTCTGAATAACCTTGTCGCGGGGGCGAAAGTGCCAACCGAATTTCTCCACCTCGGGTTCCCCACTCCGGGCGGGATTCAAGCGTTCCTGAAGATGTTTGTTCATTTGTATGGCACCCAAGGACCCCCTGTTCATAGGGCAAAGGACTTGGATATCGCGAATGGCATCAATGCACAGCTTGCGGGGAAGACGGGCGGCTACCACATCAAGCAAGGTGGGCGGAATTTCCTCAGGTTCCTCACGCTCAATAAAGAAAAAATCCGAATCCGCGACCGTTTCCGGCATTTCCCCATTATTGATGCGGTGGGCATTGACAATGATACGACTGGACGCGGACTGACGGAAAATCTCGGTGAGGCGAACGACCGGCACGACGCGGCTCTCGATTAAATCTCCGAGCACTCTGCCAGCCCCAACGCTGGGGAGTTGGTCCACATCGCCAACCATTATCAGGTGGGCGCGCTCCGGGAGTGCTTGAAGGAGCTTGGCCATGAGTGGCGCGTCCACCATCGAGGATTCATCTGCGACAAGGAGATCGCAGTCGAGAGGATGAGAGGAATTTTTAGTGAAGCGACCACCCTGATACTCGAGCAGGCGATGAATCGTCTTCGCTTCGACCCCCGTGCTTTCACTCAGACGCTTCGCAGCACGACCGGTGGGAGCACACAGGAGGCATTTCACTTTTTTGGCCAGAAGAACGCTCAAGATGGAGTGCATGAGCGTGGTTTTTCCCACACCGGGGCCTCCTGTTATTATAATGACGCGCGAGGCAAGGGCTCGCAAGAGAGCCTCAGATTGTGATGGAGCAAGCTGGCGACCCACTTTTTGTTGCAGCCACGTTAGTGCTTTTTCTGTGTCAATGGACGGATAAGTGGATGCTTTACGAGAAAGCGCAGACATCACTGAGGCAATTGAGTGTTCCGCCTGTCGCATGGGAGGCAGGTAGATGAGATCCTGTTCCGTAACGGGATCTTCGACGACATCGCCTTCTTCCAGCATGACCTTCAATGCGCGATGGAGAAGACCTTCGTCCATTTCGAGAAGTTGACGCGCATTGGACAAAAGCAACTCACGGGGTAAAGCGCAGTGCCCCTGATTCTGGGCCTCGAGCAGCGTGTGGAGGATTCCGGCGCTAGCACGCATGATGGAATCCGCTGGGATGCCGATCTTCGCAGCGATGGTATCTGCGGTTTTAAATCCGATGCCTGAGATATCGCGGGCGAGCAGATAGGGATTGGCCCGCACTTTATCCACCGACTCATCGCCATAGGTCTTGTAAATCCTGACCGCCCGACTCGTGCTAACGCCATTCGAGTGAAGAAAGACCATGATCTCACGAACGATCTTTTGCTCTGCCCAAGCAGATTTGATGAGCTTGCGGCGTTCACGGCCAATGCCTCGCACTTCCTCCAAGCGGGCGGAATATTGATCAATGATCTTGAATACTTCTCCACCGAACTTACCCACAAGCTTCTTCGCATAAACCGGACCGATGCCCTTGATAAGGCCACTCCCCAAGTATTTCTCAATCCCCTCGTCAGACGATGGCTCACTGCACTGGATGAACTCGGCTTTGAGTTGCATACCATGATCCCTATCCTGCACCCAGGCCCCATCAACCGTGATCCACTCACCGGCATTGACCGATGGGACACTGCCAACCACGGTCACCAGATCACGATGATCCTTTGCCTTCACCCGAAGCACGCAATAGCCAGTCTCCTCATTGTGATAGGTGACTCGCTCGATGAGGCCGGATACAGTCATAAAAAGTGAGGAAAAGTAAAACGCGCTCGTGTATCGCTGGGACTCGCTCGCAATCGACAACCAACGGACTTACTTTTGTTGTGTCGTCTCTATAAGCGAGACCTCGCTAGGAGACTTTCCGAATACAAACAATCGACTAGGTATGACTTGCTCCAACCATCCCAGATAGGGAGGCAGAACACGTTGGCCATTTTTCCATTCGGACTCCACCATTATGAAATCCGGCACGGCATCCTGAATAATATCGCAGAGAATAAATCCGGTATTCGACTGCACGCGGCGTAAGTCGATCTCAGGGGTGATCTCACTGAGGACTTCCCGCATTTCCTCAAGCGGGCATTCTTGCTCGGCCGAACTCGAAAATGCGCGGCGGGCTTGAGCAAAAGGACTATCCGCAGCAAGTATAGAAATCGATGAGGGCTTGAGTGACCGAAGAGCGGGAATGGCCGAACGCCACCGCGGGGAATGAGCTTCGACAAGCAGGCAAGCGGTCACATTCTCGATCGGTTCATCCTGGGGATTCGGAATCAGAAGCAGATCGCAAGGGGTGCGGGTGAACAACTCGCGCACAATTCCTCCCGTGAAATTCCGGGTTTCACTCGAGCCCGGCATGGCCCCGACAATGAGCAAATCAAAAAACTCGCTCACAGTAGCATCCATCAATGCGGTCGCGGGCTTATCTCCGTCACACCAGTAAATATCGATCTCCTCGCGCCCCAAACCGATAAAGGCATCACGAATCCAAGTGACCTTATCATCAGACCGAGCACCGGCGTGAAGGACGCTCAATCTGGCTCCAAAAATCCGCGCCACACGATCCGCCTCGGCAATGACAGCTTCAAAGCGCGGAGAGAAAGTGGAAGCAACGGCAAAATGAGGTTCCGACATATCTTTAATTTCCACTTAAGTCGGCGTGAGCGCGAGAGGAATCCATTATTTTTTGGAGAGTTTGATTATGTGATCAAATTCGGCCTTCGTAATCGGCATTACACTCAGGCGGGATTGTCGAAGGAGGGCGATATCCGCAAGTTTCGGCTCGGCTTTGATTTCCTCAA
>RFZT01000093.1 GCA_009920585.1 bacterium | reverse complement strand
GCATAGCTCGTTGGCGAGTTCGTCGCATTGATACTTGCAATCACTGCACTACCCACCGTCCCGTTGATCGTTGCCGCCACCACCACAGGCGCTGCTGATGCAGACGTAATATTGATAGTTACGTTTCCTGTACCGTTACCCGATGCGTTTGTCGCCCTCACCATCAAGGTGCCGTTGGCCGCTACCGAAGGAGTGCCAATGATGACTCCAGTTGTTGCATTCAAACTAAGCCCCGCGGGCCAAGTGCCGCTTGCTAAAGCATAGCTCGTTGGCGAGTTCGTTGCGGTGATACTTGTGATAAGTGCACTGCCTACAATCCCTGAGATAGTCATAGGTAAAACGACAGGTTTAGAATCGGCAGTGCCATTTTTTCCGACATATCGCCCTTGGGAAGTATCGTCAATAATACCCACGCCCACTACGGGCAGTTTATTAATGGATCCTTTCCACGCTCCCACCATAAGAAAGTGCTGGGTATAAGTAGGTATCGGGCTTTGACTTCCGGCTGTATCCTTGAGGCCCACAATGGATTTCGCATGGCTATGGTAATGATAACCATAATCACCATGGGTATGCCCACCAAAAACATCTAATGCAGTGGCATATCCATCCATTAAAGCAAAGGACGATTCGTATTTTCCATAGAGCGCAATGCCATCGTATCCGAATCCTATAATCGGGGGATGTGAGCGACTCGTACCGTTGTCGCTATTTGTGTAATCACGCAGATTGTAGAGATTAATTCCGTTCCCGTTAAACCCGTGCCCATCCGCATGGTAGTGGAGGGCTCCCCCCCTACCGACATGCGCTCCAGATGATGTGATCTCCGCTGCAGCCGTCGCATAGAGAAGAGTATTGTTGATAGCGGGATAAATCACCACTCCATCAATGGACACGCCCATCGATGCCGTATCCGCATAGTTCTCGACAGTATAGTTGCCTACAGAGAGCCCTGCATCACTGGCGAGCGATTTAGTAAGGGTGTTGTCAGTAAGATTTCCAACCAAACCATAATTTTTCAACGGGATGAGAACCGTTTTTACTTCTAGAACTGCTTTGCGCGTTACGGTTCCAGTGGCATAAGTCCCCCCGCCATCCCCATCACCTGGGGGGCGCGCCACATCAATCAAAAAGTTTGGGCGCGGAGTAGCATTATGCGTTGCGACAACCATATAGGGGTGGTGAATCCCAGTATCGTCAGCCGCATTCGTGAAATAGACATGCGCCACCGTCCGCTCTCCCACTCGACTGTTGTAGATATCCTGCGAAGCAAAAAGATGGCTGAGCGTATTTTCCCTGTAGGCGAGATAGACAGATTTGTCATAACGGAGCGATGCCCCCTCTGCGGCGAGCGTGGTGACGATATTATCTAAAGCCTTTGATGCGGATGCGGTTGAGTTGACGCTCGCTCCTAATTGAGTGGAATAATAGGGGTCTATTTTGCTGACCAGTCCATTTAAAAGAAAGCTGTCCGAAAATGCCCAAGGTGCGGGATTTGTGGGATAGGACGCGAATGCGTTCGTCTGCCAAGCCGTGCTGGCGGGGTTGAAGTCCGTACCTGCATTCACACCTATATTGATGAGCTTCGTGGCATCAGCCATAAAAAAGCTAGTCGCACTGGCCTCGTTGGATGTAAGGCCGACAGTAGTTCCGTTCATCATGATCCACTGGGTTGCCGACCAATTGCCAGAAGCAGAAAAGTTTCCACTCGAAAGAGCGAGTCTGGTAGTGGCTTTGATTTTTGCGGATGAGGCATTTCCCGTGATCGTAAAGATAAGATACGAGGCATTGGACGTCCGGTAGTAACTCTTAATGTCGCGCACAAGCAAACTTGTCGCCGTGGATGACGCAATCGTGGCATTTCCGTCAATAGCAGAGTGGGAAAAAAGTTCGGGATGGATTGAGTAGTTTCCACTAAGGCCGATAGTGCTCAGACTCTCGACATTCTTATCGAGAAGTTGAAACATGCAACGCATGGCACTCCCGTAGGTAGCCGCTATGCTGGAGACAGGACTCACCGAAAGGGTAGCATTGTTGCCGCTTGAGTTTATGCTCAAACAATAGCTCTTGGTTGCGGCATCGAGAAGGATGACGTGTTTCAAGTTGCCAATTGATGAGATCGACGCAGCATTGCTGGCTGTCCAATTTGTCGAAAACGACGCGGTCAAGATTTGGTCAAATGGCTTTGGCCCATTGACTGTTATGGCACCAACGTTACCCAGAAAGAACAGTAAAACGCTCAGGATATTTAGGATCAGGCGGTTCTTCATGAATCAAATTAAATACTGAAAAGCTCAATTAGTCGACCCTTAAAAAGGGGTTGTTACTGCTAATCTGTGATGAGTGACGGGATTTTGGAGTAAAAATCGGAGCCAGTAATAAAGCGCTGAAAGAACCCTCCTCATCTAGCTTTGTTCTAAGATTTTCGCCACTGTCTACTGGCGATTTCACAGCCACCGTAAATATTGGCAACAACGACAGCGATGAGTCCCTGTATTCTTTTACTATATCTGGATCAGGGATATCCACAACTGACGACTATGGCAACACATTTACCGATGCCACCTTAATCACTGTTCCATCAACAAATCAAAATGGGGTTATCAATAACGCCGGTGACGTTGATATGTTTAAATTCACCATCACTACAACCTCAACCGTAATCGTCACCAGTTCCGGCCAAACCGATGTGGTTGCTTACCTCTACAACAGCTCAGGAACACTGCTCGCCTCTGATGATGACGGCGCGGGCGTTCCCAACTTTCGCATAACAGCAAATCTATCTCCAGGCACATATTATGTCAAAGTGGCCGGTTACGATTCGACAACCTCCGGGGCTTACTCTTTAAATGTCTCCAGATAAATGTGCGTAGCGCTCGCTCCCTTTTCTTCTTGTAGATCCTAAAATCCTGCAATCCTGTCAGGCCTTCCCATGCAGCGCTCCCCCATTCGTTAACCTCGGGGCCCTATATTATCCTTGAAAACATGGATATGGCGCCCCTCGTGATCCGCACGCGGGAAGAGCAAAATATAGGCGTCAATTTCTAACCGCATAGAAATTGAAGAATCACATGCCCAAACCGGTTCTACCGGCACTCCCCCTTCCCCACAGGGTCGGCCCCTCCACCGCAAAGCACCCCCTAATTTCCTTCGGAGGGATGGGCTCCGTCCGTCCCATACATCCAGCAGACAGCTTCGCACAACAAAGCAGACACATTTTGCAATCAACGCATCCGCAAACAACTTCTGCGCCTACTTCAGTTAATCAACTGCCGGATTTAGGATAAACAGTTCCCAATCTCGGGATCAGCTTATTGACGAGGGGAGAACCACTACTGGCGCATTTTTAAGACGGTAAACACCTCTGCGGATGTTATCGACCAAGCCGGCTTTTTTTGCATTGCTAAACCAAACGGAGACGTTGCTGCTGGGCTTATCCAATCTAGTGACAACGCTTTGGACGCTCACCCCTTGATCGCCTGCAGCCTCGAGCATCCTCTTGATTTCGGACGTCATAAAACCATGAGGAGAGCGACGTTTACGGCCACTTCTTTTGCTGCCTTTGCGTGGTTTTGATCCCGCTGCTATGATGTCATCGGCTGTCTTGCCTGGTTCGGCATGGGCGGCGATTTCCTCCATTTGCTTCTCGATGCTCTCGATGCGACAGATTAGCTTATCTTTTTTCTTGGTTAAAGAAAGAAGCGCCTTCAATGTTGTTGTTTTGATGCTTGTGACTTTCATTTGATAAGTAATAAAGATCTCTTGTTTCATAAGAAGCAAGACTTTTATTTGAGCGGACCATTATATTTTCAGAATTAAAATCATTTTTAATGCTTACGAAGAACGAAATTCGGATTTGGAGAATGAGAAAATCCGCAGATATTTCCTATTTAACGGAATCGGAAATGTCCTTTTACGAGAAATATAGTTCGCCGGATTCTAAGGCGGCTTATTTGAAGGGGAGATTTGGCGTAAGGTCGTTTGCTTCACTCTATGCATCCCTTGCGCCGAGTGACGTTAAGATAGAAATATCAAAATCAGGTAAACCTTTTTTTACTAATATAGAAGATCTGCATTTTAATATCAGCCATTCGGGATCCGAGGTGGCCATCGCCTTTTCTACGAAGCCTGTGGGCTTCGATATGGAGCTCCTCGATCGCAAGCGGGACTTCCGCGCGATAGCGAATCGATTTTTTACCAATCAGGAATCGAACGAGGTGAAAAGCGCAGAGGAATATGGAAACGAATTGTTTGTTAGAATATGGACGTCAAAAGAAGCGATTTTGAAACTCTCTGGCGAAGGATTGGCTGGGGGACTGAATCGTGCGATGGCGCTAAGAGAAAGGGAGGGGCGCCTAGCGGATCAGCAGATTCATCTCAGTCGCCTTGCTTGGGAGGGAGTGATCGGATGCGTGGCCTCGTTTGATCCGATTTTAGAAGTTAAAATAGAAGTGCATTGATACTCTAACAATGGCCTGGTCCTAAATTTTATTTACGATTTCCCTTAGCTTCGATCGCGATCTTCAAGTAGTCGCTAGCTTCATTAAAATGAGGATCGATTTCGAGGGACTGCTTGAACGCCGCAATAGCGTCGTCAATCCGGCCGGCATTGAAAAGAGTGATTCCTAGATTGCAGCGGAAACCCGCATGGGAGGGGGCTTTTTTTAACAAGTCTGTGTAGATCAAAATGGCTTCGTCATTTTGGCCGTCGAGCATGAGCGCTCGGCCGAGGTTCGCTTGAATAGCGAGGATATCTGGGGAAAGGCGAAGGGCTTCGCGAAAGCGACTGATGGCGGCCTTCGTATCTTTTGCAGCTAACAGGCCTGAGCCGAGGTTGTTTTGCGTTTCAGCGAGATCAGGGCGCAATGCGGTTGCCCTCTCGAAGTGTGGAAGAGCAGCGGCGTGATTGCCGCGATTGAACTCTCTGGAGCCGTAGCGATTGTGGGCCTGCCAACAGCTTTCGTTGTACTTCAGGGTGTGGAGCCAAAGCACATCTTCGTTAGCCCAAATGGCAGCATAGCTGTGACTTTGGAAAACGAGCAACCCGCCGCACGCCGCTGCGCCCAACCAAATCCAGTTCCTCACAACAGGTCGAAGTTGGATTGCCGCATGGTTGAGCGACGATGAGATGAGGACAAGCACCCCTATCATCGGGATATAAGTTAAATGATCGGAGACCCAACCGACTCGCATGTAGGACATCGCAACAAAACCGAGAACAGGAAGGATGGTGATGAAATAAAATCCATAGGCCATCAAGGCATGGCGGCCCCAAGATTTTCGCTTCATCCAGAAAAGAACGCCAGCAGCGATCAGAGGAATCCACGCGGCAAAATAAAAAGGTGGTGCTGGATTGGCATCCCATTGAGGGTAAATCGGCAACAATCCGAAAGGCCAAAAAATCTTAGTCAGATAAAAAAGCCCGCCCATTCCGGCAATCGCCAAGCGTGAGTCAAATCCACCTAGCGGAATCGGTTCATTACCAATCGCGCGGTGAAGTTGAAAAAAGAGCGTGACCATGCCTAGCGCGAGCGAAATCAAAAAAAACGGGGCCGATCGAAGAATGTCGCGTCGCGAAATTGTCCCCCTTTGCCACCAAGCGTAGAGAAGAATCAAAAACGGGAACATCACGACCGAACTCTTCGAAAGCATTGCCGCCAGAAACGCCAGGAGCGCCAAAAAGTAGTATTTGCGAGATTCGCGCTGATCGAACGTAACGTAAAAAAAAGCGGCCAAGAGGAAAAACGGAAGTGAAAATGTGTTTTTCTGCTCGGCCACCCAAGAGACCGATTCGACACAAAGCGGATGAATCGCAAAAAGTAGGGCCGCGGTCCAAGCGCCGCGGATTTTTGTCCTCACGAGTAGCATCCACAAAAAACACGCTCCCATCGAATGGAGGAGGATGGAAACAATATGATACCCGTTCGGGTCCATGCCAAAGAATTGCCATTGGATCCAAAGGAAGCTCAGCGTGAGAGGAAGGAAGTCCGCCGTCGAGGGAGCGAACCAAAGTCGCCAAAGGCCATCCACCGAACGCATGGCGGGATTGGCGGTAATCAGGTAGTCGTCATCCCAAAGCCACTCCCCGTGATAAACAGGAGTGTAAATCCAGAGGCAGGCGAGAAAGATGAGCGCGCCCTGAAGAACTAGGACTTCCCAGCGAGCGGGGCGTGAGTACGTGGGATTCGACATGATGATGCGACCAACTCCCATGCAGTCCGTAATCGCTCCATCGCGCAAGGGGAAAATGATCCGCCAAAATCGGATGGTTGCGCTCCGAGGCTCCGCAAAGGATAGTGGCGGATTATGGATTTTGAGTTGGATTCCAAATATGAGCCACAGGGGGACCAAGGGCGGGCGATTGCGAATCTCACGCGCTCGCTGCGTGCCGGCAATCGCCACCAGACTCTGCTCGGTGTGACCGGCTCTGGCAAAACATTCACCATTGCGAATGTGATCCGCGACATGGGCCGCCCGACGCTCATCATGTCTCACAATAAAACACTCGCCGCCCAGCTTTACAGCGAGTTCAAACAATTCTTCCCGCGCAACGCCGTCGAATATTTTGTGAGCTACTTCGACTACTATCAACCGGAGGCCTATCTTCCGCGCTCGGATACCTACATTGAAAAGGATTCCTCGATCAACGAGGAGATCGAGCGCCTCCGCCTATCCACGGTGAGTTCGATTCTCACGCGCCGCGACACGATCATCGTTGCCAGTGTTTCCTGCATCTATGGCCTCGCCTCGCCGGAAGACTTTCTGCAAATGCTCGTCACTATCAAACCGGGACAGGCAATGTCGCGGGAAGCGTTTCTTTCCAAGATCGTCGAGATGCTCTACGAGCGGAATGACATCGCCTTCACGCGGGGAAAGTTTCGCGTTCGCGGCGATGTCGTCGAGGTTCATCCCGCTCAAGTCGAGGACGAGGCGGTTCGTGTCGAATTCTTTGGCGACGAGATCGAGCGGATCAGTCTCTTTGATCCCCTCACCGGACGCGTGAGCGCGACACTCACGACCTTCACGCTCTTTCCCGCAAAGCAGTTCGTGACGCCTCACGACAAGTTGCGCGTGGCAATGGTGGAAATCCGAAAGGAACTGGAGGCTCGCGTGGAGGAGTTTGAGCGTGAAGGGAAACTCATCGAGGCCCAACGCATCCGCATGCGAACCGAGTTTGATCTCGAAATGATGCAGGAGATGGGATTTTGCACCGGGATTGAAAACTATTCCCGCCAACTGACCGGACGCCCACCAGGCTCGCGGCCTTACACTCTCATGGATTTTTTGCCGGAGGATTACCTGTTGGTCGTCGACGAGTCGCATGCCACGATTCCGCAAGTCGGCGGAATGTATGCCGGCGATCGGGCAAGGAAGTCGGTGCTTGTGAATTATGGTTTCCGGCTTCCCAGTGCCCTAGACAACCGTCCGCTGAACTTCGACGAATTCATGCAGGAAAGCACACAAGGCATTTATGTGAGCGCCACGCCTAGCCAATTCGAGATCCGCAATAGTGTGGCAGGAAACACGGAGTGGATTCCGAATCCCGAAAAAACCTTTGGCGAAGGCGGTCGCAACCTTGACTTCAAAAAATACGGTGAGGGTCAGGAAAATCTCGATGTCACGACAGCGGGAGCGCACCTTGTGGTGGAGCAGATCATTCGACCAACTGGGCTGCTGGATCCGACGATCACCGTTCGTCCACTCAAGGCTCAGATCGATGAGACGATCGAGCTTTGCCGCCGCCGAGTGGAAAAAAAAGAACGCGTCCTCATCACAACGCTCACCAAAAAAACCGCCGAAGACTTGGCCGACTATTTGCGCGAGGTTGGTCTCAAAGTTCGCTATCTCCACAGCGATATCGACACGATCGAACGTGTGGAAATCCTTCGCACCCTCCGAGCCGGCGACTGTGATATTCTTGTCGGCATCAATCTTCTTCGTGAAGGACTAGATCTCCCCGAGGTCTCGCTGGTTTGCATTCTCGACGCGGACAAGGAGGGCTACCTTCGAAGCCAGACCAGTCTCATCCAGACGGCTGGACGAGCGGCTCGGCATCTCCATGGCGAAGTTGTGCTTTTTGCCGATGTCCTCACAGGTAGCATCCGTGCCCTGTTGGAGATTTCGGATTACCGCCGCACGCGGCAAGAGGCCTACAATAAAAAGCACGGCATCACGCCGCGCAGCGTCGTCCGAGCCGTGCAGGAAAGTCTTCATGTGATCGTGAAAGGCAATGGAGATAATCCCCATTCCCTGCGAGAAGATCCGACTTCATTTAATGCCGCCGAGCTCATCCGTGAACTCGAGAAGGATATGGCCGAAGCCTCTTCGCGCCTTGAATACGAGCGGGCCGCACTCCTCCGCGATCAGATAGCGGAACTCAAAAGCGGAACAGCGGATGGCACCTCCCCCACTCCAATGAAAAAAATCACCTATTCCAAACCCTCCCGAAAAAAACGGGGATGAAATAGCGCGCGTATCAAAATCCCAAAAATCCGGCTTGCAAGCGAAAGCAGAATCAGTAGGATAACTCCTCACATCCAGCTCGGGTGGTGAAATGGCAGACACGTGCGTTTGAGGGGCGCATGCCGCAAGGCATGGGGGTTCGAGTCCCCCCCCGAGCAGTT
>RFZT01000092.1 GCA_009920585.1 bacterium | reverse complement strand
ATTGCTGCTCTTCGTGCTACTAGAGTTGATCGCCAAATCTTGATACGCATCCAACAATACAATAGCGACACGCTAATCAATACTGAGCTTGACTACGCGTTTGTTGTCGAGGTTCGCGATTCGAACGGCAAATTACTCGCCAC
Source organism: bacterium (assembly GCA_009920585.1). Lineage (GTDB taxonomy): Bacteria > Verrucomicrobiota > Verrucomicrobiia > Chthoniobacterales > Terrimicrobiaceae > UBA967. Next base: position 8,496 of record RFZT01000092.1, on the reverse strand, counting down.
TTCTAGGCAAAGTGAGGTTGCTGCACTTGGCGGGAACTTTTTCCTACCAGCACTGCATGCCAGAAAAAGCGTTCTTTTGAAAACCGGAGACAGCCTTTCAAAGCTCCTCTCAGACCCTCAAATACAAGCAGTTCTAAAATGAGCATCTTTACGGTGTGTCAGTTAACCCACACAAAGGGTATGATTGACCTCACGCCCATTGCCGAGAGGCTCTGCTAGAACTTTTAAGACTTGCCCCTATAGAAGTTTTTAATTGATGTAATTGATGACTTTGGTTTATTCCCTTTTTAAAGATATAAAGGGTATCATCAATCCGCCGAGTAGTGCCACGAAAGCCTGCAATCCGAATCCTCCCAAAGACGCAAGGACTGCAGCTCCATAATCAACGCCGTATAAACTTCCGAGCAAGCTCTCAAAGAGGGTCTCCCTTAAGCCAACTCCATAAAGAGTTACAGGAAGTAGTATTATTGTATCAACAACAGGCATAATTGTTAATATATCGCATAGGCTCACCTTTATATTGAAAGCCTTTGATGTACAGAAGTAGGTAGTGAAGTGCATTGCCAGAGCTACCGCGGAGGACATCACTCCTAGCAAAACAAGCCGCGGACGCTTTGCCAGTTCTGAGAAAATCTCGCCCATCCGATCAGGTCTCTCGCATAGGCGTTTAAATGGAAGAGATAGGTTTTTAATAGGCTTTAAAGTTGTGATCCACCAAAGAAATAGCAAAACAACTACGGAGCATAGCATTATGGTAGCTAAACTCGTGAAAAACTTGGTGTGGGGATCGTTGTGAAATAATTTCCAATTAGGAAGCACTGTTGCAGTAAATGTAGCAACTAAGGCAACGAGTCCACATAAGCGATCAGCTAAAACGCTTAGCGAGGCTTTAAGTTTCTGATCCGGATACTTCTGAATTACATATAAAATTCGAAACACATCTCCACCCCCAGCTCCAGGGAGCCCTAGCGAAAAAAAAAGCCCAGCCCCGCAAAAGGCAAACACCTGAGGAAGTCTCATTGGAATCCCAAAAAGCCGAAGCATAAGCCACCAGCGCACAGCACAGATTGATTCCGTGAGAAGAGCGGATGACAGACCCACTAGCATCCAAGATATATCTGCGGCAAGCAAAATATTTTCAGCGTTACTGCGTAGGGTAGGATTTTCAAACAATCGCCATATGAGAATGACGGATAAGATGCACTGAAGCCCAGCTAGCCAATATTTACGCATAAAAGAGTTCGGAGAGGTAGCTCATTGACTTCGAAAGGTCGAGGAGCATATCGTAAAAAAATGAATCAGACGTGCCGCTCCGAAGATTGTGAGTTGTGGGATGTCGCGAGGCTCTAATTCTGAAGCGCAAAGACCCTTCGCTTCGAATAGTGCTTATAGAAAAAAACACATCTTTTAAGAGGCGGGTAGGGGAGGCAACAGTTGAAGTGAGTGGATATTTTTTATGTCGTACTCTTGGGCTTACCCGGTTTCTCACTCAAACTCAGTTATGCAAAAATGGTCTCAGATTTTGGTTCTCCAATAAAGAGAGCGAGAATCTTGGGGACTGCTCTGAAATTGGGGGGAGATATCTCTCAACGGTCCCGTCGTTTCTACTCGACCGTTCTGTTCTTGATGAGGAAGTGCTATCGCGCGCTAGGGAAATGGGGGTTTCTATTATCCGACCAGCTTTAGTGAAGAGTGTGGATCTCTACGAAGGAGGAGAACAGACGCTTCATCTTCAAACTGAAAATAGCGACAAAACCATAAAGGCGCGTTGGGTAATCGATGCTTCCGGGGTGAGGTGTCTCTTAGCTCGAAAAAATAATTGGTATAAGCCAAATCCAAGCCATCCCACACTGGCTGCTTGGACACGGTGGAAAGGAGTCAAGGACTGGGATGACGCGAACCTAGCTGAGAAATACCCTAGTCTTTCCAAAAATTATGTAGGGATTCGAGGCACGGCGACGAATCATATCATCGGAGATGGATGGTGGGCTTGGTGGATTGCACTTAAAGGCGGAGACACAAGTATCGGGGTAGTAATTGATCAGCGCAGAGCGAAGTGGCCGCCCGAAGAAGAGCCGCTTGGCGAAAAAATCCGCGAATTTCTTTCATCGCATCCTGTGGCTCGTGAAATGATGGATGGCGCGGAATATATTGAGGGCGATATTAATTTCCGCCGCAATCTGCCCTACAGTTCATCAGTCCAATCAGGAGATGGATTCGCTCTAACCGGTGATGCTTTGGCGTTTATTGACCCATTTTATAGTCCAGGCATGGATTGGATTGCATTTTCAACAATGGCCGCTGTTAATCTCGTTATGGCTTGGAGAAAAGGGGAGAACATCCAAGTTTTATCTGATAAACTCAACAAGCAGTTTGCGATGAGTTACCAGCGCATGTTCGAGGCCCTTTATTTGAATAAATATGATTACTTGGGCGATTATGAGATCATGCGACTGGGTTTTAGGTTGGATATTGCATTTTATTATTCATTCATAGCCTATTTCTTATTTAAAGATGGTGAGGAGGGGTTTAAGGAAATCCCATTCACATCACCTCAAGCTACCCCGATTTTCGCCCTGATGCGGCTATACAATAGTAGGTTTGCTGCAATTGCCCGTAAACGCAGAGAGGATGGTAGATTTGGACGTTTGAACTCAGGTCAGAGAGATCTTTTCCCTGGTTTTAATTTTAATCGTTCGTTTCTCTTAAAAATTATTACAAAAAGTCTATTTGCTTGGGCGCTTTTGGAAATAAAAGAAGGTTGGAAATCGTGGCCCGTGTTCAATCTCAACACCGCAAATGATCAAGCGATCGAAGAAGGCGAGCCTTCTCAAGCCTAGTTTGAAACTTACCGAACAAGATGGATGGCTCCACTTTGCTGTGTAATACCCCAATGAGGAATGACAAGGCTGGTGAGTTGCAATTCTTGGATCAGTTGGATGCCGCGAATAGTTTCCCATGCAGCACTTGCGGTGAAAGCTTCACAATTCAGCTTCTTATCAAAAAGCCATTCTCTACCAGTTGCAGTAAAGTTTTCTACATTAGCGTTCCAACCATTTGAAGTAGATAGAATTGGAGCTGATTGAGGGGCGTTTGATAAACAAGCGACAGCGGTTTCAATAGCCTCAGATCTATTCGCAAAACAATATCCATCTTTGGCGCTTGCAAGTTTCACGCTGGATCCATTTCCTTTGGAGGAAAGCAAAACAGCTCCAGCCCCTTCCGCGATGGGAAGGCCTTTTTTAAGTAAACGGCTAGCATGAAGCGCATCCAAAACATGGGGATCAAACTCTTCTGCACCTAAAACGATCACATGGTCAGCAGAACCATTTTTCATCCAGCATTCCGCCGTTCGAAGAGCTGTTACCCAACCTGATTTGTCTCCGATCTGGGAGTAAACGGGGCCCTCGATTCCAAGGGTAGCTACAACGTGGCTAATGGGTGTATTAAAAACGGTTTCAGGAAAAAGAATTGGGCTTCCATAGCGACGGCCATCCGTTGTGATTTGTCGGTAAAACTTGACCGAATAATCGACGCAACCAAGAAAGAATGCGACCACTACACCTATGCGGGTGCGATTCAAATCAGGGAAGGGAGCGAGGGCTTGGTTAGCTGCCTCGATTAAGTAATAGGAAATGGGACTGGCTCGCCGCAGACGAGGTTCCTTCGACCATTTTAGAATTTCAGGAGCATTCTTATCTACAAGTGCGACTGGGTGTGTTGCGCTGGAGCCCACTAGGCTAATCTCTGGGCATTTTTCTGGTGATCCAATTTTACCCACGCCGTTCGGAGAAACAGATCCTGTTGATAGAATCTCTATAATCATGAGCGTGAGAGGGCTAGGGCTGCAGTTGATCCGCCAAAACCAAGATTCACGCTTAGTACGGCATCCAAATCCGCTTTTTCTCCCATTTTAACAAGCATATCTTCCACATCGGGTTCTGGATCAATAAGGTTGATTTGCGGTGGGAGTTTGCCTGTTTGAAGTGCTAGCAAGCTTAGGACGGCCTCAATGGAACCAGCTGCACCCAGCGTATGCCCAAGGGCTGCTTTAGTTGAGCTGAGTCGTGCCGGTGTATTTCCAAAAATCCTCCGATAAGCTTTGGCTTCCGCAGAGTCATTGAATGGGGTAGCGGTGCCATGGGCGTTTATGTATCCGATTTGGGATACATCCAATTCGGCGTTTTTTAATGCGTCTCGCACGGCTGTTTCGACAAAAGTCCCATCCTGATTTGGAAGCGTGAGGTGGCCTGTATCAGTTGTGTGGCCATAGCCAGCTACAAATCCATGGATCTCGACTCCTCGTGTTCGGGCGAGGGACTCTTTTTCTAGAACTAAAAACCCCGCACCTTCCCCCAACATAAGTCCATTACGGCCTCGATCAAAAGGTCGACACGCTTCTGGGGCTAATGTGAGAAGGGCATCGAAACCACAGAATACCAATTCACAAAGGGCATCGTACCCGCCCGTGAGAACAATGTCCGCCATGCCACAACGAATAAGATCTGCAGCGTGCCCTATTGCGTTGGATCCGCTGGCGCAGGCATTAGCTATAAGTGTCGTTGACCCTGTGAACCCAAAATGTCGATGCAGCTCCCCAACTTGTTGTTGGGCTTGATAGTGAGCTAAAAGACTGCCACGCCCTCGTGGTTGGTTATTCCATACCGACCTCAAAAAGCCTTCCCCCATTTCCATTCCGCATGCTGTGGTGCCTATGGAAGTGTCTAGGCGGATGAGTTCGCACATCCCATTTGATTTCAATAAGGAGGCTTTTGCAAGAGCTTCGCTGGCTGCAGGGATGAGGAGACGAGAAGCTCTGCTGAGTCTGGAAAGTTGCTTTTGGGTATGCCCTGATAAAAGAGGCAATCGGGCTTGCGCGCCCTCTCTGACGCGACAGCCATCAATAGAAATTTCTGTTATTGGGGCACGGGCGGTTTTCCCCTCTATCAATGCATCCCACGTGGAAGAGGCGTCCTCTCCTAGTGCAGTGACGCAACCATACCCAGTGATAGCTACACGTGAAGTCGGATTACTCATAGGTTGCTAGAAGTCCGTAGTTCAAAATATTCTTCATTTGCAAAAATGCATCGCGGGTGCATTTCGTTTTTCTAAAAAGTATCGACAGGCATGCGGTAAGAGAAAGAGGGAAATCATGCCGTCAATGAGAAGTCCAATAGCACAAGTTTGACCAAGGGTTGCCAAGCCTAGGTTGCTGGCCCAACCGAGTGTTGCAAACCCAGCAATGCTAGATGAGCAGCAGAGAAAAATAACGGCGGCGCATTGTTTCTGAGCCTGTCCAGCATTGCCGCAACGCTTAAATGCAAGAAGGAGCAAAATGCTGTAGTCCGTTCCAGTTCCAAGGAGGAGAAGAACAGCCGCAAGATTGAAGAACCCCCATTTCATGTCGAACAAGGACATCGCTCCGGCTAGGCAGACTAATACCAGCGTGGTTGTGACAGCAAAAACGAGAACAGATCTTATGCTTCGCAGGGCTATCAAAAGAATAAGCAGGATTCCTGCAATCAAAGCCGCAGAAACATTTAAAATTTCTTTTGGGAGAGTTTGCCTTAACTCCTCGCCCAGCACGGTCCAGCTTACCAGATGTACGCCTGGGGCTTGGATTGAGTCGACTAAGGTGCTTTCGTATCCTGCAACCGGTTCCACAACGCCAAAGGCCAGATAATTTGGTGCTTCATGGCGGGCCATTCTTCTTAGAATCCATGCGCTAGCAGGGTCACTAGGCCATATAGGTAGAGAAGAGTTTTTCCATTCTGCAACTTGATCCAAAACAGATGAGGTGAGGGCAAATGCCTCTTCTGTAAATCCATTATCGGTAATAGCTTTTTTTAAACGGTTTTTTTGGAGTGTTAGAGGTAGCAGTTCGTCAAGATTTGATGACTGCGTGGCAGAAGTTGGCCACAATGCTAGCGGAGAAAGAATCCGTGTGACGTATCCATTGGATTTCGCAGTCTCCAAGGCATCTTCTGCACTTTTAAGCCTCCTCCAAATTTCCTCCTCGTTTTTTCCAGAAACGATCAGGCTAAGACAAGCGCGACTATCTTGCAGACGAGTGTAGAGTTGACTTAGAGCTTGGTGCGATTCGCTGTTGCGGGGGCGAAATGTCGATGATGAAAAGTCAGAACTGGGAAGCCCCTTGACTAGCAAGGTGCCAATAAAAACTCCAACCAAACTCAGAGTGACCCAGAAGCCGATTTTGGAAAATAAATCTGACGATATGATGGGGTCGAGTCTGGAGGAGTACGAGGTGCAGGAAGTCTTTCGGATTTTTTTTACCAGAGGTGCAAAAATCCCAAGCATAATAACGGCTCCAATACAGACCCCGATACCCACCATATTACCGAGTTGTGAAAGGCCTGGTAGACTGCTAAAATTTAAGGCGAAAAATGCGGCCGCGGTAGTCCCTGCCGTCCAAATGATACTTTGAATGCAGTCCCACTGAAGCGATCGAGTTGAACCTGTATGTGTGAGAGAGCGTTGGTAAACGAAATATCCGTAGTCGACGCTCAATCCAATCATAACGGAAGCGAAGCCAACGCCAGCAACGGTGAGTTCGTTAAGAACAAGTCCGGCCGTGCCCAGTGTGAATACGAAAATGAGCTGGAGCATCAGCAAGAGCCCGAGAAGCGGCAAAAAGCGACCATAGCAGATCCAGAAAATAAGGCTGATTAGCCCCAGCGTAACCGGCGCGGAGGTCTTCATGTCATTCTCCATACCGGTCGAAATCTCAGCAACAAAAGCGGGTTCGCCGGTGAATCCTAGCCTAACGTCTGTCGTTGCTGTGGCCTCTGCACAAATCGCTTTAATTTTATTAATCCAGAGTGCTGTTTGCTTGTAGTTTTCGAATGCACCAACAGCCTGAACATAAATGACACGGAATGTGCCGTCCTGAGATGAAAACTCTGAACTTCCTGCCAATCCCGAAAAGGATTTTTCCACAAAAGACGAAAAAATGCGGAAAGGGTCATAGGATAGCATTGCAACTTCCAAAGGTGATACAGAAGAGTTCAGGGTCTCCAGTGTCTCTTGCAGCGTTTTTTCTGATTGCTCGGGAGTAAGATTCATCATCACGGCGCGCAATTTTTCGACCGGTTGATTGAGTAAAGTAAAACTCAGAAACTCGGATAGGCTCGCGGGGTTGCTTTCCCAAGGGGCTTCTGAGACTGCATCCTTGAGAAGTTCTGGGTGACACTTTAAAGCCTTTGAAATCGCAAGGACGGCGGCGTTTGCTTTGTTCGAATCCGATGCATCAACGGTAACGATGAGCTCTTCGGGAAGGGCAAAATGTTTTAAAAAAAGAGAAAGCCCTTCTACCTGCTTAAGTTTGGTCGGAAGTAGACGAAGAATGTCCACATCCACACTAATGCGTGACAATCCTGTGCCCACATAAGCTACAGAAAGGATGACGAGAAATAAAATCCCAAGAAATTTACCGGCTTTCTTCATCAATCCTGTATCCCGTCAAGTCATATTCGAAAATGGTCGGTTCTAAATCGCCATTCATTTGCACATTTTGAAATTCAGTACGCATTGAGGATCCCTCTTTTGTAACGAGTTCAAAAGCGATCCAGTGACCCGAGCTCAGATCAAAATCGAGAAAAAGCGCCGAAAGGCTTTTGGCAGCTTCTGGATTTTTGGGTAGCACTTCCAAACGATAGTTTGGGCCTAGATTTTTGAGGGAGACGATTTGCATTTCCTTTTGAAAATTTTCCACCGTGAAGGAGGAAGCCATTTCCATCATGCGCAGAAATTGTGGCGCATTTTTAGCAAAAGCAGAATGCGTTAGATCGATTTTTTCTGCCTTCTTTTTGGATGGTTGAATGATGGTGAGACCATGATGCGATCCTATAATGATGGATTTGGCAGGCACCCCAAGCTCCCATCGGAATTTGTTTGGGGCCTCAAACCAAAAACGCCCTTTTATTGCAATCGGACTCTTCAGCGTCTTCAACGCGCGCGTTTGAATAAATTCGGCAGAAATTGATCGGATATTTTTTTGCGCTTTTAGAGCTTTTTCAAGCGGGGAGAGGTCAAGCCCGTTATCTGCAGCGCGCAACGATACGGCGATTCCCATCAGCAATATAACAATTTGAGAGAATCGAATTATGGCTTGGATAGGGCGTAACATTGAGGCTAACTCGCAAAAGGTCATGTTATATCTGATTTGCTCAATTGGCGGCTTAGCATTAATCGACCTCTTGCAACAACCCGATCGATGACTTTACATTCGACTTGAAATACTATAAGTGCGCCTAGCTCTTTTTCGATAGAGGCTTTTGTTTCCAATGTTTCATCTGGAAAAACGGGGCCTAGAATCCGAAACTGATCAATGCTGGCCAAAAATAATGGGGTATTTGGTTCATTGGCCCCCTGCATAACGAGCACCCCTGCCGTTTGCGCTGCGCACTCCACAAGCAATACCGCAGGCATGATTGGCTGATTTGGAAAATGATCGCGGAAATAGGGGGATTCAGCTTT
>RFZT01000091.1 GCA_009920585.1 bacterium | reverse complement strand
TCTTGGCGCAGGTCAAAAACGACCTAACGGGATCCGATTTGGAATGAAGACGGATATTCTGGTCGCAGGTGGCGGGAGCGCGGGATTGGCGGCTGCGATTGCCGCAGCAAGGTGCGGCGCGCGCGTCGTCTTGGTGGAAAGACAAAGCATACTCGGAGGCATGGCGACATCTGCTCACGTTCACTCGATTTGCGGGCTTTATCAGTTAAGGGCAAACGCGTCCGATGCGCTTCTGGATTCGAATCCCGGATTCCCTAGTGAATTCGCGCAACGACTCATCCGTGAGGGCGGAGCGCGAGGGCCGGTTCGTATGGGACGCTTGGATGTTGTCCTGCACCGCCCCTCTTCATTTGCCCATCTTGCCGATCACTATGTGAAGTCCTTGCCCACCTTGACGGTTTTGCTTCACACAGAAATCACAGACGTTCTCAGCGATGGGAACGGAAAGATTGGGGCGATCACCTTGAGAAGCAAGGGCACCCTTTCCATCTGGGAGCCATCAGCCGTCATCGATACAACGGGTGATGCCGAATTAGCTCAATTCGCGGGGGCGGAATGCGAACGATCCCCACTCCACAAACTACAACGCCCTGCTTACATTTTTGCGCTGGGCGGGGTGGCCCCAGACTCCATGAGCGACAACGGACGGATGGCCATAGCCCGCGCCATCAGCTATGCAGTGAGCGGGGGACAGCTCCCAAAGGCCGCGTTGGGCATTGCCTTCCGTGTTGGCGTGACGCCGCAGGAAATGTGGGGAACGATCGACTTGGCCGCCGAAGGGCTCGACCCCAGTGACTCCCAAAGCTTGTCTCAGATGGAACGGGTTCCGCTCCGCTTTCATATCCGCATTTCCAGCCCGGGCCGGAATTCGCGAGGGCTATCGCGTTAAGGGCCTCGAAGAACTCACGGAACAAGACATCCTAACTGGTGCCCGCTATCCGGATGAGGTGGCTCTTTCCTCATGGCCGATCGAATTGAGAGAGACCGCTCTTGGCCCGAAATTCCGCTTCCCAGAAGCGAATAGATCATGCGGAATTCGCCTCGGATGTCTTCGCTCTCAAAATGTCGAAAATCTTTTTATGGCTGGCCGCTGCATTTCCACGACGCACGAAGCTCAGGCAGCCGTGAGGGTCATTGGCACATGTATGGCCACCGGAGAAGCGGCGGGCAAGGCGGCAGCCGATTGGGTTTCTTCCGGACATCAAATCGACCCAGCGATGGAAGGCTCGAACTAGATGAATATCGCTGAAGAAATCTTTCGCAACGCGAATTCCGACGCTCTCGCTGTAGTCGACCGAGGAGTTTCTCATACCTACGGCATTCTGAACGCAGTGAGTGCCCGCGTTGCCGAGGAACTCCGTCAAAAACACAACCTCGATTCGCCTGCAAGGATCGGACTTCGCTGCCGCGATGGATTCCACTATGTGGCATTATCATTAGGTATTTTAAGAGCGAACGCGTGTTTTGTTCCTATTGCACCGGAGGCTTCCGCTTCCGAACAAAATGCGTTGGTGAAATCCCTGCACCTCCACGGCATCATGACCGGCTCGGAAGAGCCTGGCCACTTCACTTTCGAGACCATCCGCGTGGAACGTGAGCTCCCATGGCAAAAAGAATTTGAGGAACTTAATCCCGCCCTCATACGCTTTAGCTCGGGGACTACAGGCGATTCGAAGGGGGTCCTACTCTCCCATGAAACCATCTGCGCAAGGGTCGCGGCTGCGAATGCTGGCCTGCAGATCGGGGCGAGTGACCGTGTGCTTTGGGTTCTTGGAATGTCCCACCATTTTGCTGTCTCTATCCTGCTTTATCTCTGGAATGGCGCTGCGATTATTATTCCGGAAACGCATCTTGCGGAGGACTTGTTGGCCGCCGCGAATACCCATGGCGCGACAGTGCTCTATGCATCGCCATTCCACTACATCCTGCTCACGGCAGGGAATGAAAAGATCCACTGGCCTTCCCTTCGGTTGGCGGTTTCAACGACAGCGCCTTTACCCGAAGACGTAGCTCGTCGATTTGCAGACGCCTGTGGCATCTACCCCGCTCAAGCTTTGGGAATCATTGAAGTCGGCCTTCCATTCCTTAACCACTTTGAACCGGAAAAGCGCCACGACTCCATCGGACGTCCTCAGCCGTCTTTCGAAATTCGCTTGCTGAGCAACGACGGACAACCCACTGAACCCGGCACACCAGGTCATCTCCTCATCAAAGGTCTAGGCCTGTTTGATGCCTACATCGACCCGTGGAAAAGCAGAACCGCCGCGCTCCGCGACGGGGAGTGGTTTTCAAGCGGCGACCTCGCCTCCATCGATGGGGATGGCTACTACTACATTCAAGGCCGATCCAAGACTGTCATCAACATCGGGGGGATGAAATTTTTCCCTGAGGAAGTCGAAAATCTTCTTTGCTCCCACCCCAGTGTCACTGAAGCAAGGGTCTCATGCCGCCAGCACGCCCATTTCGGCTCGATTTCGATTGCGGAAGTCGTGGCATCAAACGTGACCTCTGCCGAACTCCTCGGCCACTGCAGGCGCAACTTGGCGCGCTACAAAATTCCCGCCGAAATCGTTTTTGTGGATTCCATACCCAAGACCCCAAGTGGAAAGATCCTGCGTCGATGAAAATCGCTATCATAGGGGGTGGACCATCCGGAAGTGTGTGCGCAACGCTGTTGGCGCAACGCGGTCACGAGGTGGCGGTATTCGACGAGGGAGGCCGACCGGAGCACATCGCAGGCGAGTCGCTCGTGCCCGGCGTTATTCCGTTGTTCCGAAGAATGGGCATCGAGGATCAAGTCGCAGCCATCGGTATTCGCAAGCCAGGTGTGACCTTTTTCCCAGCTCTTGGGAAAGAGTTTGCCTTCAGCTTTTCGTCGCTTCCGCGCAAATTTCCAGACTATGCCTACAATGTTCCGCGACCGGCTTTTGATCGCATCCTTGAGGCTAGCTCCGCACACGCAGGCGCTCTCGTGATCCCGCAGCGCGCCAACCTCATCGCCGAAGGGGACAAGCTGCACCTGAGCCAAGAAACACTCGCATCAGCTGGAATATGGAATGGTCGTCAACCCGACTTCCTCATTGACGCATCCGGCAGGAGGCGACTTGCCGCACGTCTTCTGAATATCAAAGCGGACGTGGGACCTCGTCGCGATGTCTCCCATTTCGCGCATTACGAGGGATTCGATCCCGAAAGGCCCAGTGGACAGGTGCGAATCAACCGCCTTGCCGACGGATGGTCTTGGAGGATTCCGCTTCAAGGCAAAATGTCCTTTGGGGTTGTGATGGATCAAAAGGCCGCTGCCGCACTTGGAAAAACACCCGAAGAACGCCTTGAAGCCGCAATGAGAAATGACCCGCTTTTGTCATCTGAGACACGTGGCGCGAAGCGAATTTCGCAAGCCGAGACCTACGCCAACTATCAACTCGTCTCGACCAAAGGTGTCGGCGAAAACTGGGCCTCGGTCGGGGATGCTTTTGGATTTGTCGATCCCATGCTTTCGCCCGGCATGCTGTTGGCTCTCCAGTCTGCCGAATTACTCGATGAACAACTTTCCACGAAACCACTGGAAGACGCTCTTCAAGTTTACTCCACCAAAATGAAGGAAAGCCTGAACGCTTGGCGCGACCTCATTGATTACTTTTACGATGGAAGGATTTTCGAGCTTCACGACCGGGGGTGCGAATTTCAGACGAAACTTCCCTTTCTCCCGTTGGGCTTCATTGAAACATTCATGAGCGCCAATATGTCAGGCATGGCATCGGGATTCACTACGGCCGAGCCTTGGAGTCGAGGTGTTTTAAAATACGCCGAGCGCTTCGTCCTTGGAAATACCCCGTTCCTCTCTCGCTATGCCATCGCTTGATCACGTTGCACGGATTAAGACCAACTCCAGCTTATGAATTCAGCAACCAATGGCGCAGCTCACTTTTTTTTGCAGTTAGCTGTCATTCTTTCCGTCTGCGCTGTGATGCGGGTTGTGATGCGCCGAGTCGGACAAACTCCTGTCATTGGGGAAATGATTGCAGGCGTTCTTCTCGGCCCCTCCCTCTTTGGTTTGTTGTGGCCGGATGCAGCGAGCTTTGTTTTTCCAGCAGCCTCAAAACCCATACTCTACTCGGTCGCATCTCTTGGGCTTACACTCTATATGTTTGTGGTCGGATTGGAATTTCGCTCGGACCTCTTCCGTGAAAAACTCCGCACCGCACTCGCTGTCTCTTCTGCGGGAATTCTGGCCCCGTTTATCCTAGGTGGAGGGGTGGCTTATTGGCTTCAGAGTGAAGGAGGATTCTTCGCCCCGCATGTCTCCGACTCGATTGCTTGGCTGTTTATTGGCGCCGCTTTGTCTATCACAGCCTTCCCGATGCTCGCTCGCATCATCAGAGAACACGGCCTTTCGGGGACACTCGTGGGAACCATCGCCCTAGCTGCTGGAAGTTTCGACGATGTCGTGGCGTGGATGCTTCTCGCAGTGGTTTTAGGTTGCATCTCGGGGAAACCGATGCTTGCTCTCTACGCCATCGGTGGTTCGCTCGTCTATGTTTTGACATGCCTTTTTGTCGTCAAGCCAGCCCTGTGGAAGTTTCACCGCCGATTTAAAAACGAATCCGAACTTTTCAGTCTCGTGATGCTTTTCGTGGTTCTTGGAGCGTTTTTCACGGATTTGGTCGGCCTTTATTCTGTCTTCGGCGCATTCATCTTGGGACTATCTGTGCCACGCGACGGTCTGGCCGATAAACTGGCCGCCAAAGTAGATCCCCTCACTACCGCTGTTCTTCTTCCCGTATTCTTCACCTACTCGGGACTGAATACACGAATCGGCCTGCTTGACTCCCTTTGGCTCTGGGTTATCTGCGGTGTTATTATCGTTGTTTCCATTTCCGCTAAACTTTTTGCCTGCTATGGTGCCGCGAGATTGTCCGGAATCAAACACTCGGATTCGCTGACCATTGCCTCTCTCATGAATGCGCGAGGTCTTATGGAGCTCATTTTGCTCAATATCGGCCTGCAAGCAGGGCTCATCACACAAACGTTGTTCACGATGCTTGTTTTAATGGCGGTCGTGACGACACTGATGGCAGCGCCGGGATTTCATGCCGCTTGCAAACTTTCATCCGAAAACTGCTAAAAGGTACTGTCTAGGAATCCACTACTATCAGAGTAAAATCTTAGATCAAATATCCGTTACACCATCTGAGCCGATATTTAAAAGGCAATCGACACACATGCATTCCAGCCCAAGTTACCTTGTTCAGGCATACGCTCATCTCTACTTCATTTGTGGTGGGTTTTGTTTTTCGATAAAATGGGCTTTCAGGCGAGTCCTCGGACTTCGGATATGCAGTATAACGGAGCGAGAGCTGCTCGTGAAAGGCATCAACAGTTATTTGTGTCTACTTAAAAAAAGCGGGATTATTGAGCTTCAGTTGGAAGGCTTTGAGGATGTTGATGAGTGGAAAGGCTGCATTATCGCTCCCAATCATCCCTCCATTCTTGATGCAATTATCCTTATGGCGTTCGTGCCCTCATTAGATTGCGTTGTGAACGCAAAGCTTCTGCATAACCCCGTAACTTCAGGTGTTGTGAAATTATGCAATTTTATCCGCAATGACTCTCCGCTGAATATTACGAAAGCATGCAAGGATAGAATCGCAAAAGGTTCCAACATACTGCTATTTCCTGAAGGCACTCGCACGATCAAGAAACCACTTAACCCCTTCCATCCAATATATGCGCTCATTTCAAAGGCAACCGGTGGTCCGATACGCACTATCTTTATAAGATGCGACTCTGACTATTTCGGAAGAAAATTTTCTTACTTCAAACCTGCCATTTGTCCATTGCGCTTCCGAATATCGGCAGGTCGCATTTTTCGATCAAACCAATCAATCAACCCAAGGATTTTATCGAGCGAAGTTGAAGAATATTTTCGTTCCGAATTAGAGACGGATTTAACTCCCTCCGAGTTATGTTGACCCCCAAACAGCGCCGCGTGATGGCATGTATCCTATCAGCATCATTGGGCGGCAATGCTCTTCTGCGTTTGCGCTAGCAGCAAGTTCGCTTTTTTTGATTCCTACGCTTTGGAGAAACTGCCCGCTTTTCGGTGACATCATTACAACTTTTGAAACATCCAAACGTGAAGTGTGGTTAACTATTGATGATGGGCCCAATCCCGATGAGACCTCAGCAATCCTTAATATTCTCAAAGAACACAACGCCCGGGCCACTTTCTTCGCGATCGGAAGAAATGTCCTTCGGTGGCCTCATCTAGCCAACTTGATAGTCGAGAACGGGCATCAAATTCAAAATCATACATTCAGCCACAATGCCTCTTTTTTTTGGGGGGCATCTTCCAAATTTGCTCAAAAAGAAATTACCCTCTGTAACGAAGCTATTTTATCCGTTACGGGCATTCAGCCTAATCAATTCAGGGCTCCAGTAGGATTTGCCAACCCGTTTGTGCATGGAGTTGCGGAGAGAGAAAATCTTCAGATGGTTGGATGGTCTGCATCAGGAAATGATGGAATAAGCTATAACCCTGAGAATGTGATCCGAAGGATCTGTAGAACGTTAATCCCAGGTAAAATTATACTGCTTCATGAAAGCTCATTGCACGGCCAGCAACGCGGAAATAGAGCTCACACACTCCGTAATTTGCTCCTTAGACTTGAATCTGAAGGATACCAAACCACGATCCCTTCTTGATGGCTTGAGGTCATTTTGTTTTGCATGCAGTAACGACTAAATGCTACATAATAGATTCATGAGCCAAGTCAGTGTAGAAAGTTTAAGAGAGATTCTGATGCAAAATTGCATGCTTAAAATCGACCCTTCTACCATTGGTGAAGAATCGCCATTATTTGGACCCGATGGCATTGGTTTGGATTCGTTAGATGCCTTGCAAATCGTTCTTGCGGTGGAAAAGAAATACGGAATTGTCATTGCCGATCCTAATACAGCAAAAGATGCATTACAGAGCCTAGGCGTGCTCCGCGACTGGATAAGCAAACGCATCACGATTTCTCCAGAATGAGATGCTCCTCCGAATATGATGTTGCAATCATTGGCGGAGGGCCAGCTGGCGCAGCGGCAGGAACCCAGCTTGCTAAGGCTGGGCTAAAGCCTGTCATTCTTGAAAAGGAAAAGTTTCCCCGTTTCTGCATAGGAGAGTCATTGCTTCCTTTTGGAAACATTCTACTTAAGCAACTTGGTGTTTGGAACCAAATGGAAGACGCTGGTTTCTTGCGAAAGTACGGTGCCGAATTTTGTACAGGTGACAAATCGAGATTGCGGCGTTTCTGGTTTGGACAAACCCTTGGAGCCTCATGCGAATACTCTTACCAAGTTGAGCGCTCAAAATTTGATGAATTGCTTCTTAATAACGCTCGCGCTCACGGTTGTGAAGTTCATGAGGAAACTAGGGTCAGTGCGATTGAAAACATTGATACCAAAAAGATGCATCTTCACTGCGAAACCCCACAGGGTGCTCTATCGATCCATGCAGACTGGATCATCGATGCAAGTGGCAGGAATGCTTTCACAGGGAAAAAATTGGGACTGAGGCGCAATATCACTCAGAAAAAACGACGCATTGCTATCTATGGTCATTTTGAAGGAGTTTTTCGTAACTCGGGCAAAGCTGAGGGCCACATCACCATTGCGCGGATCTCAGACGCCTGGTTCTGGCTCATTCCCTTGTCAGGAAATAAAACCTCGATAGGCCTTGTTGTTCCAGCAGATCAAATGTCAAAGCCAAATTCACGCACGTTGGATGATGTTTTTCAGGAGGCCGTAGATTCAACGCCTGAAGTGAAAGACCGAATGAAGGGGGCATCAATGCTAGGGTCACTTCGCGCAACGGGTGACTATAGTTGGAAATTCTCCTCTTTTGCCACGCGAAGGGTTGTGCTGGCAGGTGATGCGGCAGGATTTATCGACCCTATTTTTTCTTCAGGAGTTATGCTTGCCCTTCAATCCAGCATGAGAGCCGCAGAGCTTATCATACGAGCTGAAAAATCAAATCGCCAACTTAGTCGATTTGAGCGTTTCCAGTACACTCGGCAAGTCATGGGTTGGATGCGGCAATACTCACGACTGATTGCACCTTTCTACGAAAAGGCAGGTTTTGAGGTTTTCATGAATCCAGCATCCCTGCTCCAGATCCCATCTAGTATTGCACGACTTGTCGGCGGTCAAACAGAGCCCACTTTTATTGACTCTCTACGAATAGAAGCATTCAGGACGATCTGTCGCCTTCAACGATTCGTTCCCATTGCGCCCGCCATACCTTCTCTCAGGTAAATGGAGGCAATAAAGGTTGCTTTGGACAATCCACACATACCACTTTCCTTAGCTTTCAATTGAGAACCTCTGTCTGGATTTTTTTTCTAATTCCACTCGCTTGGATAATCCTATGGATGAGGTCTGGCGATTATAAGAAAAGAACATTTTATCGGCACTTTTACACAGCAAGAGCTTTTGAACTTATTGTTTTTGGCTGGCAGACCCTTGGAAAAAATGGGTCATTTATTATTACCAGATTCCTTGGCTTGAGCTATGCAATAACTCATCCAACTACCATTAAAGCTATTCGTTCAAATCTGGCTTTGTTGGATATAAAAAACGGGCGCTTTTCCCAAGCGTGTCGACTTATTA
>RFZT01000010.1 GCA_009920585.1 bacterium | reverse complement strand
ATTCGTCGAGCAAATCGTACGCCTGAGGGGGAAGTTCTTGATCGGCGGCCGTGGACCACCAGCTGACTTGAGCCCCTTGCACGGCCCCTCCACCCTGCCCAAAAAGAAGCGGCGTGAAGGCAAGACCAAAAGGGCATTTATTCGGAAGAGAATCCCCAAAAGGAACAAAAATCGTCTTTTGATCATTCGCGCAAAGGCCGATTTTTTGAAGGATGAAGTCTTGCTGCTCGGGATCAGTATCAAACAAAATCGGCCCACGGTCAGACCCGCCCAGAGGAACAAACTGCGTGCCCTGCAACAACCAAAGATGACACCCCCGCATCCCTTGGAGGGCTTGTGTGAGAATCTGAAGATATTGGCGATAGAATTGCTCCGGGGAAACCTCCTGCTGAAACAACAGGTCAATTTGGTTTTTTAGCGGAGAGGATGTTTGCATTAATCGGAGCGAGTTTCGATAAGCTGAGTGGGTGGGCAATCTTTTATTAGTGAACTCGCTTGTCAAGCCTATGCGGCGTCGCTATCCAGATAGCGATCGTGAATTTTGAAATTTTGAACCTGAAAAAGTATCTTCTCCTTCCTCTACTATGCTGCGCTTGCTGCATTGAAGCCACTACGGCGGCAGATCCCTCGACCCAACCTGCCGAGTCCGCCCCCACAATATCGGACTCAAGCACAAACACAGCACAACCTGAGACTCAATCCGCCGCACTGGATACCGACGCTAAAAAAGAGGCTAAAATTCCCGTTGCTCCCACTCCTTTGGAAACAGCCAATCTGGACTCCATCTTCACCTCGGTGACTGGCGGATCCGCCTCGAGCCTGAGCTTGGATATACCAGAGATGGTGCGAATGGCTTTGAGCAACAATTCGGACATCAAAATCCAGCGTCTGGAGCCTGAACTGGGACAGACCGATATCCGTCGCGCTTTGGGTTTATTCGATCCCCGCTTTGGTTTCACCAGCCAGTATTCCCATAGCGATACGCCTCAGAATGCCCAACAATACGTAGCAACAGGAGGCCAAACAACGCAGCAGCAATTGACACTCATTGACACGCTGGAAGCCTTGCTTGCACAAATCAAAGGCGAACCAGTCTCTACTAATGTGACCCCACAATATACCGATCCCCGCATTTTCAGCTCCCAGGAGTATGATATGCTCTGGCAACTCGGCGGACTAACACCGCTTGGAACCCAATACTCGCTCAATTTCAGCCAACTACAGGCTCGGAACGATATTAACATTCAAAGGCCCCCCTCCCTTTTTTATCCCGAATACACAAGCATCGCAGGACTTTCAATCACGCAGCCTTTATTGAAAAACTTCGGCCCTGCCGCAAATCTTGCCGGCTTAAGAATTGCAAGAATTCAGAAAAAGATCGGCTGGTATGATTGGCAAAAGCAAATGATCACAAGTTTGTCTGAAGCTCTTTATCGTTACTTTGATCTGGTTTACGCTTATGAAAACTTGCGTGTAAGAAAAGAGGCCGTCACAGCCTCCCGCCTGCTGGAACAACAAAATATTCAGCGCGTTAGCGGCGGCAAAATGCGCCCATCCGATGTTTGGGAGGCACAAGCTTCCCTGTCCAATAATGTGGATTTGGCACTCCGCTCGATGAATAATTACATTGAAGCGCAGAATAGTCTTAAATCGGTGATTTTTACAGATAAAATGGCTGAAAGCGGAGCTATAAGCCGAATCATACCAGCATCCAGTCTGGAAGTGCCAAACGTGACAGTCGACCGCGCCGAGTTCATCCACGATGCCATAGCTAACCGTCCAGAATATCTCGAAATTGTATCCAGAGCCGAACAGGAGGGCATCCGTGTGCGCTACGCAAAAAATCAATCGTATCCGACAGTGAATTTGCAGGGCAATTATGGCCTCACTGGACTGGAAGGAGAATACGGTAGTTCTATGGGAAATGCGTTCTCGGGTCAAGGCACCGCCTTCTCTGTAGGCGTTGTCGTATCCATCCCGCTGGGCAACATTGAAGGAAAGGCCAACTTGGATGCCGCCAAACTCCGGGAAAAACAAGCTCAGATCGCCATTCAAAAAGCCATTACAGCGATATCGATTGAAGTGGATACGTCTGTCAGTCTCTTGGCAACAAGCCAACAACAAGTCATAGCAGCCCGCGACACCGCCATCGCGGCCCGCAAGACAGCCACGGCGGAAGAAAAACTACTCGAAGAAGGAAAAGCCACCACATTTGAGGTCGTGAGACTTCAAAACAATGCCTCTGAGTCCCAATCTAGGGAATTAGCCGCCATAGCAACCTACAGGAAAAATGTGGTTAGGCTGGCTATCGCACGCGGCAAACTCCTCAACGAATTGGGCATCAGCTTGCAGAAGGAAGCTCTGCAAACAGCTATGCCAGGCAAAAGGAATAACATCCAGCTGCCACAATCCATGCAAAGCCAATAGAAGGGGCGCTCTTCCCGCTTAATACCTACCGTCCAGGCATAGCGTCGAGGATGATGCCTTTGAGGTATTCGGTTTCGGGCAGACCCAAGACGACTGGGTGGTCGGAGGGTTGAGCGAGACGGCGGGTGAGTCGCATATTGCGGCGCGCATCGTAGAGTCCCTCGGAAATGGCGTTTTCAAACTCATGCCCTGCCACATGGTGGGAGCAGGAGAAGGTGACCAATGTGCCATTTTTGGAAAGCAACTTGGCCGCGCGCGCATGCAGATCACGGTACCCCCGGAGTGCGTCACCGACTTTTCCTCGCGCCTTGGTGAAAGACGGCGGGTCGAGAATAATGATGTCGTACTCGGGACGGTCCGGATTTCGTAAAAAATCAAACACATCGGAAGCGCGCACGTTCACATCCAGTTCGTTGCGAGTCACATTTTCGCGAAGGCGCGCGACACTTTCGGCACCGGATTCGACGGCTGTCACGGCTGACGCCCCCGCTTTGGCGCAGGCCAGAGCGAAACCGCCTTGGTTCGAAAAACAATCGAGCACAGAGCGACCATTCGCCAGCGCGGCCACGATCCCGTAGGATTCGACTTGATCGAGGTAAAGCCCCGTCTTGTGTCCTGCAAGAGCATCAACAAGGAAGCGAACCCCCACCGTCTCCACCTCAATTGGCCCCGGATTTTCGCCGAACAAGATTCCCGTGGTTAATGGCAAGCCCTCCGCGACTCGCACAGGTGCATCATTACGCTCGATCACACAAGTGGCCCCCGTCGCAGCAGCGAGCAAAGAAGCAATCAGGCCTTTGTGCTGATCCATGGCGAGGGTGAGAGTCTGGAGAACTAGGACGCTGCCATAGCGATCAGCTATCACGCCCGGTAATCCATCGCTTTCGCTCCATAGCAAGCGGCCCAAATCGCTCCGGCATCCCGCACGCTGCCTGTATTCGAGTGCTTGGGCGATGCGGCGGCTAAAAAAATCTTCATCCAGTTCCTGTCGATGACGCGAGATCCGGCGAACGACGATCTGCGAACGGGAATTATAAATCCCCACACCCAAAAGGTGATCCCGCCCATCCTTGATAGACACAAGGTCTCCATCAACGGGCGACCCGAATGTTTTTAAAATCTCGGTCGCATAGACCCAATCATGCCCATGCAAAATGCGGGCGCGCGGACGAACAATAATTCCAGCCATGTAAGATCGATACTAACGAGCGATCATTCGCGTGTCGATTTGGAACTCCTCGACGAAAGCTTCACACCGATAATGCAAACATGCAATTTGCGCACGAAGACGTAGAGAAATACTGACAGTGCAATCGCTGGTTACCTTTTTAGCCCCCAAGCTCTTTTAGCCCCCACAGCACCAATGCCACACACCAGGCTCCGGATTGGAGAATTCTGCGGCTCGGAAAGCGGGACGCCTTTGCCCCACTCTGGGTGCGTGGCGTGAAAATGGGTAAGGTGGTATTTTAGGGACCTTGCCTAGTTTAGAGAGGAAAATGAAGGGGGGGCAGCATCATGGGTTAGATGGTATCACTCCGGTTATGCGCTTGGGTTACAACTTCGCCGAGGGGCAAATATCATTCAACTCGCAGTGGGCGCAATCGGGCTTGCGAGCGGGACACCGACGCCGACCGTGAAAGATGAGACAATGGCTGAAATCGGTCCAGAACGGACGGGGAAAAAGTTTGATGAGATCCTGCTCGATGCGAATCGGGTCGGTGAATTTCGTGAGGCCTAAGCGCTGGGACAAGCGAGAGACATGCGTGTCCACAACGATCCCTTCGTTTTTAGAGAAAGCGTTTCCGAGAACAACATTCGCGGTCTTGCGCCCGACCCCCGGAAGAGCCGCGAGCGATTCCAATGTGGATGGCACTTCACCGCTATGCCTTTCCAGTAAAGCCGCGCCCATGGCTCGGATATTTTTGGATTTGTTGCGGTAAAACCCTGTTGAGTGAATCAACTCCTCCATTTCATCCTGCGAAATGGTGGCGTAGTCGGATGCGCTCGGGCAGCGACGAAAGAGGGCCGGAGTCACCATATTGACCCGCTTATCGGTGCACTGAGCAGAAAGAATAGTCGCAACCAACAATTCCAGCGGACTGGTATAGACTAGCTCGCAGTGGGCATCTGGGTAGATGACCGGGAGGCGCTTGAGAAGCTCCGCCGCGCGCTCCCTTTTGTTCACGATCCGGCGAGTGCTTGAGCGCGCGCTTTGGCTTGCGGGGCGAGTTTGTCGTTTGGGAAATCCTTCACGATTTGATCATACGAAGCCTTGGCTCGACCGAGTTGCTGGGCTTTGAACTTGGGATCGGCGCTGGCGGCGGCCTGTTGCTCCATGAGTTGCGCGCCCTCAAAGAGACCGGGCACGGCGGCGGCTGGAACGCCTGAGTAGAAAAATCGACCGCCGAGGCTCGGCTTTCCTCTTTCTTCTTGGGATCCGATTCCTTGTCGGACTTGTCCTTCATGATGTAGCCGTAGAGGAGGAAGGAATTCGCGCGTAGCTCGGCCGTGGCATTCTGAGCGCGGATGATTGTTCCAAGCAGCTTGATCGCATCGTCGGCCTTATTCTCAGCGCGGAGGGACTGGGCAATACCATAATTGGCCTCCAGCACTTTGGGCGACCACGAGTAATCTGTCTTTAGCTGTTCAAAAAGCTTACCGGCTTCAATCGTTTGCTTACGCTCCTGCGCGACGCGCCCCTTACCGAAGAGGGCCGTAGCCTGAGCTTCCTGAACGATCGTCGGTGCGGCACTTGGTTTGACGCCTTCAGGAATCGGATAATCGGCTGCCAACTTCTCAAAGACAGCTTGAGCCTCGTCCACCTTGCCGCTTTCAGCCAGAGCCAGTCCATAGATGTCGAGATCCTTGGGGCTATAAACCACAGAAGCATTGTAAGCTTCGTTCATCTTAGTAAGTGCGCGTGGCTTGTCTTTTTCGGAGATGAATCCCGCGAGTGCGAAGAGAATCTTGCTCTTCGCGGCAGGATCCGACGTTTTGCCTGCGACTTCTTGGAAGTACGTTTCCACATCAGCGTCTGTCTTCAGCGAAGAACGAAGTAAGGCACGTTGGCTCGTTAGAAGCGATTGCAACCCTGCCACGATGTCCGCACTCTGCGGGTAATTCGCAATCAACTTCTCCAATGAAGCAATCGAGGCATCGATGGCCGTTTTCCACTTTTCACGATCCTCCGGCTTGAGTGAACTGTAATTTGTGGCCAAGCGGTCAGCTTGAGCACGCTGGAGATCGGCGATCTTCACCAATGAACCAGATGCGTTCGGGTTTTCAGGATACTTTTCGACAAGTTCCGAATAAGCGGCCATCGCCTCGTCCGGCTTTCCTCCCGCAATAGAGTTCTGCGCGATGCTGCTGTAAGCGAAGAAAATCTTATCATCCTTCGGGTATTTCTCGATGAATTCGCGCATCAACTTCATGACCTCGTCCGGCTTTTGTGCGGCTGCAAAAACCTGTGCGCGGGAGAAGTAGGTGTATGGAGCCGGGGAAGAATCAGGAAATTTCTCGACGACCTGCGCGAGTGTCGCTACGCCAGCGTCTTTTTGTCCGTTGGCGATCTGCGCGTTGCCCAAGGCATAGGTAGCAAGCGGAAGAAGCGCGTGGTCTGCATTGTCTTTGATGAAAGCCTCAAAAACTGGCGCGGCACCGGCATTGTCCCCTTTTTGTTGCATACAAGCGGCAACCCAGTATCCGGATTCGATGCCCTGCGGCGTATCGCCATACTTTTCTTTGGTCGCCTTAAAAGCTGCAAGGGCCTCATCCCAACGTGCCGTATCGCGGTAAATATTCGCAATTCCGTATTGGGCGATGAGTCCGATATCGGGGGTCGGATTTTGAGCGAGCGTATCTTGGAAAGTCTTGAGCGCTTCGTCGTATTTTTTGAGAGCCACTTGGGCTTGGGCTTTTTGCGCGACGGATAGTCCCGACAAGCGCCCCTTCGGATACTGCTGGATGGATTCGTCAAAAAAGCGGATGGATTCCTCGTTCTTTCCTTGGCTGAGGTAGAGATTGCCAATCAGAAACGGCAGGTTTTCAGCGATCGGCTTGCCTTTGTAGGAGGCCACAAATTCTTCGTAACCCTTCACAGCCGGCGCCTCGACGCCCTGCACGGCGTAGCCCATCGTCTTGTAGTAAAGCGCACGCATCTTCTCGTCTTCGGACGTCAAAAAAGGCGCTATGTGCGATATGATCACACGAGATTCATTGTGCTTTCCGGAATTGAAGAAAATCTCACCCACCTTGAGGAAGGCCGTGGCTGTTTGATCAGGCTTGGCAGCGATTTCCGAGAGTCTTTTCGCTTCGCGCTCGAGGTCTTTCTCCAGCTTTTTTTTGAGCACCATATTTTTAGCGCGAAGGGCTTCAATTCGCTGAGGGCCAATCAATTTGATTTTTTCCTTTTGCATTTCTTCCACATCCTCTTTGGGAAGAATTGCCAAGTAGAACTCGGCGGCTTTATTGTAAATGGCCTGCCTCTCCTCCTCGGGACTGAATGCGCCCCTCATGAAAACGATTTCTCCGAGTTGGTAGTTCGCATCGTTCATGAGAACGAGATCCTTTTTATCGGAAATGATTTTGAGCAAAATATCCTCAGCCCGCTTGGCTACTTCGAGACCCTTGGCTTTGTCTCCACCTTCGCTGGTGAGGATTTGGTTCGCTTGGACCGCAAATGTGATCGCAAGCAGATTGTTGGTGGAAGGAATCGAAGGGCTGGACGGGTAGTTCTTAATGTTCAACTCCAAATCTTCGGCCGCTTTTCCATAATCCTCGATTTGGAAGTTGCACATGGCGCGTCCATAGATAGCCGATTCCGTTTCTGGGAACTTCGCTGGTGGATATTTCGTGATGAAATCCGAGTAGCTCGAGATCGCTTTCTCATAGGCCGCCTTCCGACCCGCGTCTCCCGCTGGGAGAACCGCAGCTTTGGCGGTGTAAATTTGCGGACGCAGACCATCCACAAGCATCACAAGATCCGGCGTCAGCTCCATCCCTTTGGACGTATCATCCAAATTGGTGAGAGCCTTGTCGTATTGGCCAGTGTAAAGCTGGCACTGGGCGAGCTGGATTCGGCAGCTCTGAATCAAAATATCCGTGGGATACCCTTTGATGATTTCTTCGTAGGCGGTTGCAGCCCCTGCATAGTCCGCGTTCGATAAAAGATCGTAGGCTTTTTCGTTTTCGGCGGCGGCGGCGGGCGACTGCGCCTGCACCGAACCAACGAAGATGAATGCGGACACCACAAGCGAGAGAGCCAAATGGGGGATTTTCTTCATAAATATAATTCCACGCTTAGCAGATCGTTTGACGGCTTTCCATTCGTTTTTTTGTATTTGGGTAGATTGCCTGATCTTGATTTCCCATCGCTCCACAGCGATCCTTGAAAAATGGAAAATTCCAACGATCCAGGTTCCCATCCATCACCGGTCCCTCCGAAGCCAAGCGGTCCCGACGCGAGACAATGGATCACACTCCTGCACCTCAGCGCACTCGCCGGGTTGGTGATTGTGGGTTTCGGTCACATTTTGGGTCCGATCCTGATTTGGTTGCTGAAAAAAAACGATGTTCCTGGCATGGATGCAGCCGGTCGAGAAGTCCTGAACTACCAGATCTCGTGGAGCCTGTGGTTTTTTATCTGCGGTATGATCGCCTTCCTTGGTTCTTGTCTCATTGTTCCGATCGCCTTGCCGGTGCTCCTAGTTATTTTCTGGGCCGTATTCCTGATCAAGGGCGCCATCTGTGCCAGCAATGGCGAAAACTACCGATTCCCGCTCACGATTCGCTTCCTATGAAAGATCCTCAAAAAGCCATTCAATTTGAATTTTGGGACGCCAACGGAGGCTTGAATTAAAGCTCACCAAATGAAAATCGGCATCATTGGCGCGACGGGATATATCGGATCACACCTCCGTGCGGCTGCGTTGGCGAACGGACATGAAGTGGTTGGTTTCTCGAGAAGCGCCCGCCCAGGTTTTCGACGATTTTCTCACGATGCCGTTCCGGACTTTTCCGGGCTGGATGCCGTTGTGAATCTCGCAGGCGAGCCGATCCTCGGATTATGGACACGTCAAAAAAAAGAAAAAATCCTCCGTAGTCGTGTGGAGACGACACGGCGTGTCATGGATGGACTGGCGCAGCTTCCAGACGGACCTCGCATCCTTATCAATACGTCCGCCATCGGTTACTATGGTGACACGGGTGAGAATGGCGTCAGCGAAAACTCACCTGCAGGAACCGGCTTTTTAGCGCAGACCTGCAAAGCCTGGGAAGACGCAGCACAAGGCCCCGCATCAGGAAACATAAGGATCGTTCGTCTCCGAGTCGGCTTCGTCACAGGCCCGGGTGGCGCCATGCGATTCGTTTTGCCGCTCTTCAAGATGGGCCTCGGAGGCCGTCTCGGCAATGGCCGCCAGTGGATGAGCTGCATCCATGTCGATGATGTTGCGGGCCTGATCCTATGGGCGATTGCCAACGAGTCGATCTCCGGCCCAGTGAACGCCGTCTGCCCGGAACCTGTTCGGAACACCGAGTTCACTCGGGCTCTTGCACGGGCCGTCCATCGTCCAGCCATTCTACCCGCTCCGGCATTCGCTCTTCGGCTCGCTCTCGGCGAGCTTTCTCACGTCATGCTGGACAGCGTTCGCGTCATTCCCGAAGTCGCATTGTCGTCCGGATATCGCTTCCGTTTTTCCAATGTGGAAGCGGGCCTGCAAGCCAGCGTCGGTCCATAGACACGAAGCATTTCTTCCCATGCCGAAGCTCACTCTATTAAATCCGCTCGCATGAACATGGAGTCGAAAATCTTCGTTGCTGGACATCGCGGCATGGTTGGGAGCGCGATCGTTCGCCGACTCGAAGCGGAGGGCTTCTCTCAAATCCTCACTCGCACCCGCTCCGAACTCGACCTTCTCGACCGCACATCCGTGCGTCGTTTTTTTGAAACCAAACGCCCGGACATCGTAGTGGATGCAGCCGCGCGGGTCGGCGGCATCGTGGCCAATTCCGAAAATCCCGTGGAATTTCTCATCGAGAACCTCACAATCCAGAACAACATCATCCAAGCCGCTGCGGACTTCGGTGTGGCCAAGCTCCTCTTTCTCGGCAGTTCCTGCATTTATCCGAAACTCGCCCCGCAACCGATCAGCGAGGATTCGCTTCTCACCGGTCCGCTGGAACCCACAAACGATGCCTATGCGCTAGCCAAAATCGCCGGCATCAAACTCTGCCAAGCCTACGCGAAGCAATACGGCAAAAACTTCATCTCCGGCATGCCGACGAACCTCTACGGTCCGAATGACAATTTCGATCTCCGCACCTCTCATGTCCTCCCCGCCCTCATTCGCAAGGTTCACGAGGCCAAGACCAGCGGCGCCCGCACCGTTTCCATTTGGGGCACAGGTTCGCCACGCAGGGAATTCCTGCACGTCGACGACCTAGCTGACGCCTGCCTCTTTCTTCTCAAAAATTATGACTCCCCCGAGATTGTGAACATCGGTTGCGGAGAGGATTTTACCATCCGTGAACTCGCGGAGATGGTCTGCGAGACGTTGGGATTTGAAGGCGATCTCGAGTTCGATGCATCAAAACCGGATGGCACCCCACGCAAACTTCTCAACATCGAAAACCTCCGCTCCCTCGGATGGAGTCCTCGCATCCCGCTTCGCGAAGGCATCCTCGACGCCTACACGTGGTTTCTAAAGTCGGCGCACTGAGCGACGAGAAATCGAGTAAAAGAGCGCCCTGTCCCCTGTTGTCCAAAACTCCGTACTCCCGTTAATCCTGCTACTCCTGTAATCCTGTCTCAAATTCGCTTCAGGGTTTAATCAACGCCCTCCAACTCGACCGCTCGAAGGCCTTTCGCAAAACCTCCAAATCTCCAGAGGAGATATTAGCAGGGGGATTTTCAGCATTCAGGAAATACCGCAGCGCCTCCAGAAAGATCTCCGGTTGCTCATCCTGCACGATCCCAAGTTCGTCAGGGAACTCAGCATCAATCATCCACGTCCCCGATTCGGTGACCTGCATGAGTTCCTCGGCCCATTGAAGAATCATATCAACCGGCGCCCCACCATAACGGAGGCCGACCATTTCCAAAAACGACTCCCCGTCTTCGACATTCAGCATCAGAGCGAGAAAGAATCGGTGGTCCGGATCGCCGATCATCCCACGCATGGCCGCGATCCCATCCCGGCGAATGATCTCTTCCAGCGTCGGCGGCACCGCCTCGGCGAGTGGGCCGTGTTTAAGCGCAAAAGCCTCCCAGGCCTCAGCCCAGACACCCAGATTCCGTAGATGCCCGATGCCATTCTGAAGAATGAAAAATCCCCGCTCAAAATCCAGCTCACGGATCATTTCGATAACGAGGTCCGCATACTCGGGATCCCCAGTCTGCTCAAGCAAGTCGAGGAGTTGCTTGCGGCGCAAGGTGAGCCCGTCATTTTGGACGGGGTCGACCGCGAGATGCGGCGGCAAATAGGTGAATTGCGGCCCACAAGATGGATCCGAATGCGTGCGAATCACGATGGATACCGATGGTGAATCCAGATGGAACAACGAGTGGATGCACCCCGACCCAGAAACAATCGGCATCGTCGCCCCAGTCTCTAGCAAATGCGATTCCTTCAACTTCAGATTCCCAACACGAAAGTGCGAGGTGATCGACTCTGCATCCTCGAACTCGAATAGCGAATGCAAACTCGAACCCTCCATCACATGAAAAGCCCCCGAGAACCCGTGCTGGTGAATATCCGTCGTACCCTCCATCCAAAACAAAACCTGAATGTAAAAACGCGGCGTGTCATAAACGATCAATTCCGGCTGTCCGAACCCCGACGTGGACTGCACGGGTTGAGCATCCTCAAGCAGAAACTCCCGCACCAACTCAGGAAGATTCACGTTGTCGGCAGGCGGACGCTCGACAAAGACAGCCGTTGCGATCTCAGGAAAGGCCTCGGGAGAAAAGTCCACCTTCTTCCAACGATCATAAACCATCCCACCCAGTTCAGAAAAATAGGAATCCATCTCCTGAGATTGGCCTCCTATTTCCGCACTACTCTACCCGAAGCGTGAACGAATCAAAACCCACCCATTTGACGTGACAATCTCTGCCCCCAGACCCGCTCTCTTCCTCTCACTCGCTGCCATTCTTTTCCATCTCCCTTTATCCATCCGAGCGGAACCAGAACCAACAGTCCACCGAGCCACGCCCACCGTCACTCCACAGATTTACTACGATGAAGAAGAGGAAGAATCCTCCTCAGCTAAAACCATCCTCGGCTACCCCAAAAAGACATTCGAGGGTCCACCAGCGCAGATCCATAGTTCCAAAATGTTCGTAGGACAGGAAATCTCCTACCCGAGCGGATACACACCAGCACGCGTTCTAAGCGATCCCACTGGACACTCCGTTGTTGTCCCCGCTTCACCGACCTCCTTTCAAACCCGCCAACTCGGAGTGACCATCGAAACCGGCACCACTTCGAAATTTGAAAACACCGAACTAAAAGGTTTCGTGAACTACGGTAGTCCCATTCAATCCGTGGTCTCGGTCAAAAATGAGAAAGGTGAAACTATCGGCACCCAGATCATCTCCACGCCAAACCCAATCCTCCAACCCGTTTTCCAAACGATCAAAGAACAACGCTGAAATTAGCCCCGCTCACGCGAAAGTTTCGAGATGAGTGAGTACTTCGGAAAAGGGAACACTCTCGAGCAAACCAAACGCATCGTGACGGGTGAGACGGTCGCGCGATACAGCGGGACTAGTGATGCCACAAAGGAAGCGGGCCAAGGCACGCTTGGAGCGCAGGGCGGCATGACCCTCGGCTCGTAGGGTCTGGATGGCAGCGATACCCGCGATCGCAATTTCCCATTGCTCACTTCGCGGTGGAGCGCTCGCCACCTCACCCGCGCAGCGTCCGCAATACCCACAATCCGCATCCATCGACTCACCGAAATAAGCAATCAGCCGACGAGTGAGGCATCCCGGAGAAGAAACGAATTCCATGATGCCATCCAGTCGCGCGAGGTCTTTTTTTTCACGGGCGGTGAACAGTCCGTATAGCCATGTGGCGACTTCACTCGGTGAGCGATCCTTTGCGCCGGGAAGAAGTCGGAAGCGGTGCCGGAGACCGGAGGGTTTGATGGCTATATCCCCAGCCTCCTCGAGATAGGTGAGGGCTTTCAATACGCGCTCGCGGGTCTCCCCTGTTGCTGCAGCGGCAGCTTCTGCATCGATCGTGAGGAGTCGCCTGCCGCGCTTGCCGGAAGCGAAGAGAGCGGTGAGAAAACGCTGACGCTCCGGCGTGTGCCCTGCGATCACGCGATCCTCGGCATGATGAAACGAGATCTGAAACGTACTGTAGAACGACCCCGCCGGCTCCAGAATGCCTTCCTTTTCGAGATAGGTGATGACCGTTTCCAACACGAGAGAACGGATATCCGTGGTGCGCGAGAGGTCGTAGCGGCTGATGTCAAACTCGTCCCCTAAGCGCAAAAGATGATCCACCAAATGCCGCAACGCACTTTCTTCGGGAGTGTCGCCCAAGATGAAGTTCTCCAAAACCGTGAGATCATCCGCGCAGGCGAGCACTTCGCAGTGTGATGACTGTCCATCCCGCCCCGCGCGCCCGATCTCCTGTTGATAGTTCTCCAGTGTCTTAGGCAAATTGTAGTGATAAACCGCACGGATATCCGATTTATCGATTCCCATCCCGAAGGCGATCGTGGCAACGATGACGTCGCATCGACCGTTCATGAAATCGTCCTGCACGGACGCGCGAACGTCACTCGCCATTCCGGCGTGATAGGCGCGGGAGCGGAGTCCTGCCTTTTGAAGATGGCCAGACACACTCTCCGCCGTGTGCTGGAGCGTCACGTAAACGATGGCCGGAAGGTGCTTCGAGGTTGTTAATTTCTGAGTTAAAAGCGACAGCCGCTGGTCGAACGCAACAGGAGTGATGTGCATAGCCAGATTCCGCCGAAGGAAGGACGTCTGAACGCAGTCCTTCTTCTTGATCCCAAAACCCGTGCAGATTTCCGCGACCACCGGCGGCGTGGCTGTGGCGGTGAGAGCAAGAACACGCTTGATGCGAAACTTTTTCGCCAAGGCAGCGAGTCGCAAGTATTCGGGTCGGAAGTTGTGCCCCCACTCGGAGATACAGTGCGCCTCGTCGATGGCCAGCAGACTGATCTTTGCACGCTTGATCTTGGCAACGAATGTCTCGCTCACGAATCGCTCGGGCGCCACATAAAGAAGTTTGAGCGTCCCGCTCAATATACTTTCGTATACCCTCGCCACCTCAGCGGTCTCCAAGGTCGAATCCAACCTTGCAGCTGCGATCCCCCTTTCGACGAGCACATCGACCTGGTCTTTCATCAACGCGATGAGCGGCGAGACAACCAGAGTGAGTCCGTCGAGCAGGATAGCGGGCAACTGGTAGCACAACGACTTCCCGCCACCAGTGGGAAAAACCGCGAGCGCAGATCGCCCCTCCATCAATGTCTCCACAACCCGCCTCTGTCCCGGTCGAAACTCTGCGTGCCCAAAGTGGCGCTGCAATTCGCCCTCAAGATTCACTATCAATGTTCCTTCTTCCATTCAATGGCGAGTGGACCCGATGAAAATCCGGAAAGCAACCCCGCGATGAAATCCCTTCCACAATGCCCAGAATTTTTTTCTACTCCCATCGCTTTCCACCACGAGAGTCGCCGTCCACCTACCTGCCGGACGCCTACCCTGCCTGACGCCTACAGGGTTTTTCGGACGGTCGTGAGGTAGGCCTGAATTGCATTTTCCTCCTCTTCCTTGAGTCCCGAACGATCCGCCATGTCCTCAACGATCCCGCCCCACTCTTCGACGGTATACTTAGAGACTGGCTCGAGAGCATGACACGTCGTGCAGCGCGTCGCTAGCAGGCGCCTACCGGTTACCAGTTTTTCAAAAGAATCCCCCGAAGCCTGCCCCAGCTTTGTCATCGCAGGAGAGATCTCCGGCGCGCCCTCGCGGAAACTTGCGCACCCTCCAACGAGAAACCCCAATCCCGCCAATGTGAGATATACTTTAAACATAGAGCGCATCCTCATTTATCAAAAGTGCATTCCAAAAATGGCGCGCCATTGAAAGTCCGCCTCATCCGTCACGGCCGTCACTTGCATCATCGCCGTCGTCGTAACATAAAAACGATCGAACCGGAATGAAGCGTTTGGACCTGCATAGATCACCGGGTCGCCTGCTTCCTGCCATTCGTCGAAGCCGAGTTCGTGCAAAAACTCTCCACCCAAGAGGAAATACGGCGAAAATTGATAACTTACGCCGAAGCTTTCCATGAACTCCCCGCTCCGCTCGTTGAAGTCGCCAAAGCGGTCACCCTCCCACTCCGCTTCGATCCCCGCATTGTAGGCCAATACGATGGGACCAAAGTTTTTCTGCAGAAGAAGCTTCCCCTCCAACTTGAACAATTGGTCGCCGAGTTTCACTTCCCCATAAAGTGCCGACCCTAAAAGATCGGTGACCGGATTCGTCATATTGTAAATCAACTCGAACGCGGTGTCCTTGTAAATAGCCTGTCCGTCGGCCACCTTCCAGTCGGCCACATAAATCCCGGCTTGCAGCCTGTCCGTCACGCCGTATTCCAACTCGTGACGGAAATCAAACTCGTTTGACCGCCCGCTGCCTTCGCCTCGCGTTTTCCACGTCGCAAAGTTTTCCACTTCTATCTCCCCCTTTGCGGCTGTCGTTGTTTCGTAAACGTATGTGAATCTCCGGTCGCCGGCGCTGGCAACCTCACCTAAAAGTGAAATCCCTAGCAAAATAGTGCACGTTGTCTTTTGTAGCTTCATATATATTGATACTGAGACCCTATCTCAATAGATAGAATAAAGGGCGTCAACCTTTTTTGGAATAGAAAAACGAAACTCCGCTCTTTTTCAGTTCGAAAGCTGTTTAGAGATAAATTTTAAATCATTGGCGCTCATATTTTTTAGATAACGCCTCTCCCTGAACTAACAACAAGATGCTCGGGGCAACAATTACAACGCAGCCTCCTTTCGGAGGGGCCGCATGAAAATGATTGTGCCATCGCCCCCTCAAACTCCGGAGCCAATAGCATTTCGCAAGTCCGAATTTATTTGGGGGGCTCGGAAGATGTGATGAATCCGGCGTTCACCCAATCGGCGTGATCGGAGGCAATGCCGTTGCCGGCATCCGTAACGACCAGGCGCATTTCTTTGAAGCGGGCGTTCCCTTTTTCATTGTTTTATCAGCAGCCTCGTTCAAAGGTTGGTAACTTTGCATCTTCCATTTTGCTAGACCACTCTTGTATTATTGATAGGCATTTTTACTACATTTAAAACCAATGACTACTGGACTTTTAGCGAGCCATTTTCACTTTTAGCGGCGTCTTGATGAGCGCCGAATCGTTGCCCATCGACGGTCGCAGACCGCCGCTACAGAATGAGTCAAAAAGTATTCAGCTTTTTCTGTTAGCCTCGTAAGCGCTGGGATCCTGAAGTTGATGCCCTTTTAAAACATTCACCCCGTTTATCGATGGCCGTCCAAATTGGGATTTTGTTTAATCTATCTTGCCTGCGGGCGGAGGATTCGGAAAGCTAGGCGACTTCGGTTCCCATGTGGACATTCATTAACCTCGCACTCTTTGTTGCCGCTCTTGCCGCCCTTGTTTGTTTCATGGTGCGCGCAAGAAAGAATTCCCGCGAACTGGAGCGTCGTCTTTCGGAACTCGAGCAGGAGGAGGATCACGTCTTTGACTTTCTTCACGGGATCGGGGCTGCTTTTTCTGAAGGCGTAAGAAGCTCCGAGTTGCACCGTCTCCTAGTGGAGAGCGCTGTCCGAATCATGGATGGTGCCGCTGGGGCGCTGTATCTGGCGAACAAGGATTGCACCACACTCACGCCTTCCTTCATCACGCAGGCATGCCCTCCCTTCGTGACGATACCGGAGCACATACAAAGCCAAGCGACCAACAAGCAAGCCTCTCTCGATAGCTTCCAGCAACTCCAACCCGCCGTCTCGGGCGAGGGCCTCATTGGGGAGTGCTGGCTGAGTGGTCAGTTCCGCATCGCCAGCGGTCAGGAGTTTTCGACAGCCACTTCCAATAATTCCGCCATCGTCGGTCCGCTGATCTATCGTCACAAAATTCTCGGCGTTCTAGCCGTGGCCAATGGAGAAGAAAGCGTCCCCTTTTCCGATGCGGATCTGAAAGTCTTCCGTGCTATCGCCGAGCAAAGCGCATTCGCTCTCTACAACGAGGCGATTTATTTTGAGGCCGGTGAAAAAAAACTTCTCGATCGCGATTTGGAGATTGCGAGGGATATCCAGCGCATTCTTCTCCCATCCGAGGCGCCCGTTTTTGATGGCTATGGGTTCAGTGCCTTGAGCATCGCCGCTCGTCACGTGAGTGGGGATTATTTTGATTACATTCCGCTGACCTCAAATCGTCTCGGCGTGGCAATCGCCGATGTTTCAGGTAAGGGCATCCCGGCCTCGCTTATTACGGCGATGTGTCGAGGCGTTTTACGCCGCGAGGCCATCGAGTCTCCCTTGGCCTCGGATGTCCTTCGTAGGGTGAATCGCCAACTTTACCCCGACATCAAGGAGGACATGTTTATCAGCATGGCCTATTTGATTTTAGATTCCACAAGCGGACGCGTGGAAATGGCGCGCGCGGGACACGACGCTCCTCTGCTCTATCGCGCTGCGACAGGTCAGGTCGAAAAACTCAGCCCGAAAGGCATGGCGCTCGGCATTGACAGCGGCGAGGTCTTCAATAGAGTTTGCACCGATTTGAGTTTCGAGATGGAAACCGGTGACTGCATCCTGCTCTACACCGACGGCGCTACGGAATCATTGAACCATCAGGGTCTTGAATATGGCGTTGAAAGGTTGATTGAGGCCCTGCAGTCGGCGGCCCCGCAGGGAGCGACCCAGGTCGTAAATTACGTCGCGGAAGAAGTCAGAAACTTTACCGGCACTGACCTGAAACACGACGACATCACTCTTATTGCTATATCAAAAAAATGAATAATTCACCAGAATCAGAATCCTTCGACACCGAGTCTGAGGAGTCAGCAGCGAAGGCCTCCAGCAACACCGAAATCGCCGAGGTCGATTTTGAATCCGAGGCAGCTAAGCTGAAGGACCTCGCCCTTCGTGCCCGCGCGGATCTGGATAATTTTCGGAAACGCTCGCTCCGCGAAAAAGAAGAGGCCATCCGCTATGCCAACAACGGACTGCTCGAAAAGCTTCTGCCTGTCATGGACAATTTCGAACTCGGTCTAGATGCGGCTAAAACCGCTCCCGACGCAGCGTCTGTACTTCTAGGCATGTCGATGGTGCAAAAACAGCTGCAGGAATTTATCCGCAGCCAAGGTCTCGAAGAGGTCAAAACCGAGGGCGAAATTTTTGATCCCAAGAAGCATGATGCCGTCGCACAGGAATTCAGTGCCGATATACCGGAAGGCCAAGTCATTCGTCAGGTTCGCAAAGGTTACAACCTCAAAGACCGCCTCATCCGCGCCTCGTCCGTGATCGTTTCTAAGGGCCCACAAAAATGAGTCGCAAACGCGATTACTACGAAATCCTCTGCGTTGAAAAAACATCGTCCGACGATGAGATCAAGCGCAGTTACCGCAAGCTGGCCGTTAAGTTTCATCCGGATAAAAATCCCGACGATGCCGAGGCGGAAGATAAATTTAAGGAATTAGGCGAGGCCTACGAGGTTCTCAGCGACTCTTCGAAGCGTGCAGCCTACGATCGCTACGGACACGCCGCATTCCAAGGCGGCATGGGTGGCGGCGGTGGCGGGGGAGGATTCCACGACCCCTTCGATCTCTTCCGCGAAGTCTTCAGCGGTGCAGGTGGGGGAGGCGGAATTTTTGAACAATTTTTTGGCGGCAATGGGGGTGGCGTGGATTCCTCTGGGCGGCAACGAGGCTCCGATCTCCGTTACGATTTGCAGATCACCCTAGAAGAGGCAGCGAAGGGTTGCGAAAAGGAAATCGAAATTCGCAAACTCGACGGCTGCGAACCCTGTGGCGGCAGCGGTGCCCAAAAGGGCTCGAAGGCCATCACTTGCACGACATGCCGCGGACGCGGCCAAGTCGCCGTCGCACGCGGCTTCTTTCAAGTCGCTCAAACCTGTCCGGCCTGCCACGGCAGCGGAAGAATCATCGAAAAACCCTGCTCCTCGTGTCAGGGCGATGGACGAGTCGAGAAAACCAGCCGCGTTAAAATCAAAATCCCACCAGGCATTGACAGCGAGTCACGTCTTCGCAGCACGGGCGGTGGCGAGGCGGGATTGCGCGGTGGCCCGCCCGGCGATCTCTACGTAGTGGTCCACATCAAGGAACACGAGGTTTTTACTCGCAATGGCATGGACCTCACCTGCGAGGTGCCGATCCCCTTTTCCACAGCAGCACTCGGCGGCGAGATCGAGGTTCCCACACTCGAGGGTACCGTGTCCTTGAAAATTCCTGCTGGAACGCAAAGCGCATCCACCTTCCGCATTCGCGGCTTAGGCATGCCTGCCCTTCAAGGATTGGCCAAGGGTGACATACTGACCTACGTCCAAGTCGAGGTTCCCACTCGCTTAAACCCCGATCAGCGCGAGGCCCTGCAGACCTTCGCAGAACTTTGCGGTGAAGAAAATAATCCGATTAACAAAGGGTTCTACGATCGCATAAAATCGTTTTTCACCTGAGGCCATGATTCTCTCCACCGCCCAGATGCTCGAAGCGGAGGCCAACGCCTTTGCGGACGGGCACACGGCGGAAGAGCTCATGGAGCAGGCGGGACGGCAGTTGGCGGAATTAGTTCGCCAGTTCCATCCCTCACCCGGTACATGCCGCGTTTTTTTTGGTAAGGGTCACAATGCCGGCGACGTTCTGGTCGCCGCACGCCACCTCGCAATAGATGGATGGGTGATCGCATTGGACCCCGTTTTCCCCGAAGCTTTCCTGTCCCCGCTAACAGCGACCCAACTCTCCCGCATACCGCGCAGCCCGCTCGGCAAGGCTCGCCCGCTGGTCGTCTTGGACGGGATTCTTGGCTTAGGCACAAAGGGTGATCCGCGCGAGCCAGTCGCCTCCGCCATCCATCGCATCAACCATCTCCGTGATCACCACGCCGCTTGGGTACTCGCTGCAGATTTACCAAGCGGACTCCGAGAAGAGACGGTCGGCGATCCCTGCGTGAGGGCGGATGTCACCATGGCGATGGGGTTTGTGAAATCCTGCCTCATGGCTGACCCCGCAACGGATTTCGTCGGGCGCCTTGCCGTCGCTGACCTCCCCGCCCTGCGCGCCCCGGCGGACTCGGATTTGGCAGAAATCCTCACGCCTAAGATCCTGTCCCTACCGCCATGGTCTTTCGATAGACACAAGGGAATGTCCGGCCGCGTCGCCATCATTGCCGGCTCGCGGTCTTATCCTGGTGCGGCCCGACTTTGTTCGGCAGCTGCAGTCAAAGCGGGTGCGGGCCTTGTCACTCTGGTCGTTCCACCCGATTGCGTCGCCACACTCTCCGCTTCTGTGATTCCGGAGGTGATGGTCCGCTCGTTAGATGATTTCAGCGTTCTTTTGAACGAGAAATGGGATGCCTTTGGCATCGGGCCTGGGCTCGGGCGCTCGAGAGATGCGATGGTCTGCGAGTTTTTGAGACATTGCTCCGCGCCGTGCGTTGTGGATGCCGATGCCTTGAATGCCCTTGCTGGTCAAATGGAGATTCTCCAAGAAAACGCAGGCCCAAGATTGCTCACACCACATCCGTTGGAGATGGCTAGACTCTATCCCCGCAAGGGCCTCAACCGACGGCAGTGGATGGCCGATTTTGTTTCCAAATATCCAGTCACGCTTCTTCTCAAGGGCTCGAGAACACTCGTAGGAAATAACAAAACGCCACTCGCCTTTAATACCACCGGCCACCCTGGAATGGCCAGCGGCGGAATGGGCGATGTGCTCACGGGCGTCTCCGCCGCGTTGATCGCACAAGGCAGGGACATCACGGAATCCGCGCGACTCGCCGCTTGGACCTGTGGACGCGCGGCCGAACTGGCCATCCGCGACAATACCGTTTCGCAGGAATCCCTCACCGCGAGCGACATCATCGACCACTTAGGCCGGGCCTTCCTCGATCTTCGCGCGGGTGTTTTTTAGAACACCTTTTCCCTTACAAAATCGTCCGAATCTGAATCGAGTCGAAACGCGCTTCGGCAAACATCACATCGCTGAGGATGATGAGTTTGTCTCCACTCACAATGAGACCACGGCGATGCAATTCCTGCTCCGCATCGACCACGTTGTGCTCCGGATTAACTCCAAAGGGGAGGCAAATCGCATGCGTATTCCAATTCAACGTGAGACGACGCATGACTTCCTCGCTCGGAGTGAAAGCGAAAATCGGCGCTCGTTCGGGTCGAAGGTGACTCGCTTCATCGGCCATCCGACCTTCGCGAGTGAAGAGAACCAGCTTTGCATTTTCGAGCGAGTTCGCAAGGGTCACTGCGGCATGGACGGTTTTCTGTCTTTGCGTTTCCAGAATCGCACTGGAAGCATAGCCGGCCCCACCGCTTAGAGCGATACGCCGAGCTACGCGGTCGAGGACCTTCACACATTCCACCGGATATTTTCCCGTCGCCGTCTCTCCGCTCAGCATGACGGCATCCGCCTGCTCGAAGACGGCGTTGGCGACATCCGTGATCTCCGCGCGTGTGGGGATCGGATTCTCAATCATGCTTTCGAGCATGTGAGTAGCGACGATGACCGGACGACCGATCTCTAGGCATTTTTTAATAATCCGACGCTGGATGATCGGCAGTTCCTCCATCTTACACTCCACGCCAAGGTCGCCGCGCGCGATCATCACGGCATCCGATGCCACGATAATGTCCTTGATGAATCGAACGGCATTCTGATCTTCGATCTTGGCCACTGTTCTGGCGCGGCTCCCTTGCTCAACGAGCACACGCTTGAGTTCCAAGATATCGGCCGCCTCGCGGCAGAAACTCAGAGCAACAAAATCCACATCCAGAGAAACGCCAAGCTTGATATCGGCATGATCTTTTTCTGTCAGCGGCGGCAGGTTCACCTTCACTCCCGGAAGGTTGATGTGCCGCTTGGAGCCAAGCAGCCCCTCCGTCAGAACCTCACAGCGCACACGGTTGGCATCCTTCGCCAACACCTTCATGTGAATCACCCCATTGTCCACCAAAACAGTATCGCCGACATGGATGTCATTCACCAATCCGTCGTAATTCACATCGACGGAGTGTTCCTCCTCGCTCCGAGATCCTCGGACTGTGAATTCAAAAATCTGGCCCGGCTTGAGATTCAGCTTCACCGGAAGATCGCCCGTACGAATCGCTGGGCCTTGCGTATCGAGGAGGATGCCGCAGTTGATATCCAACTCGGCTGCAACTCCACGCACACGTTTCACCACGTCCCTCACCCAATCGTGCCTAGCATGGCTCATATTCAGGCGAAAAATATTTGCCCCCGCTAGGATGATCTCGCGAATTTTTTCCTCAGAATCCGAAGCAGGCCCCAAAGTGCAGATGATCTTGGTCTTTCGCATGGAACATATCAATAGCAACCAACTCGCGATAACAAGCTGTTTTACCATCCCGACGCTCGAAGTCGGCATCGCCTCATACCAAAAGCCGCTTGCTTTTGGATTTTAGTAGAGGAGCACAGCGCGTCTCGCCTGTGTGCTGCGGTCTGCTGGGGAGGGTGCGAGAAAGCAGACCAGTCTCCACACGGCCGAGACGGCCATGCCCCCCTTTTCCGCTGCAAAGTCCAATTTCAAAGGGACAATGGTATA
>RFZT01000090.1 GCA_009920585.1 bacterium | reverse complement strand
TGTGTAGCCCAGGGTGGGCAACCGTAGCGCAGCGGAGATAGCTCGTCAAACGGCGGCAGCAAGCTGCTCTACGGCCTGTGATAAGGAAATCTTTTTAAGTTTCGCAATGGCTTCTATCTTTTCGCGCGTGGCTGGAGATATGGAGAGCTGCAGCCGCACATGGCCGGAGCGCCTCCGCCCCGCTCCCTTGCGGGCTCCCCCCCGCATGGGCACCAACTGGATTTTTTCGCCCTTCTGCAATTGGTCATAACCGAGTTCATAAAATGCCAGTTCTTTCCATTTTTTGGCAATAGTGGATCGGCTCACGACTTCATAGCCAGATTCCGGCAACTCCGCTCCATCTTTTGGTTCATCCGTGTAATTGATTTTCTTTTTCATAAATGTGCTTTTGCTTGCGCCAGTAGCCAGCCCCTATCACGCGCACCCATCCCCGCCTGAGAGGGAAGCGAACTGTTAAAATACCTTGTCCATCAAGTCCCAACAATTGCCAGCGGGTTTCTTGTGCGGTCATGCAAAAATCCTTCGCGGATCACCAAAGGCATTGGGAACACTCGAAAAATCAACTCCATGCTTTTGGAGATTCCTCGCTTCGCTTTGAGCGATCCCATTCAAACTTCACAAACCGAAAATAAGGCCCGCCTTTTGATTGTCAACACAAGAAATCATTCTTCTTTCAAAATATTCTTCAAATGGGTATAGGAAGTGATGTCAGGAGGGTGACAGGATTGCAGGATTCTTAGGATTAACAGGAAGTGCGGGCGCATTCGTTGCACGAATGTGGCTTTCAAAAAAGAAGACTTACGCATGCGAGCCTGCAGCCGTTTCGTTTTTTTGAACGCTAATCCCGGCAAGCCATAATCTCACTCCCGCCCGGCAGCTTCGAATCTGTAAATCCTGAAAATCTTGTTAATCCTGTCAGGCATTGTCCTACTTCCCGCTCCGGCGAAATCAGACACAACTTTGATGGAATCATGCATAGACGGACGAGCTAAGTGGGTGTAATACGATTGGCATTCTGA
Organism: bacterium; assembly: GCA_009920585.1. Lineage (GTDB taxonomy): Bacteria > Verrucomicrobiota > Verrucomicrobiia > Chthoniobacterales > Terrimicrobiaceae > UBA967. Next base: position 7,698 of record RFZT01000090.1, on the reverse strand, counting down.
GTTTCACCCATTGGGGAATGGGTGAAAAAAAATCCACTGCAGTTCAATCTTGGGGAAGAAGGGGCTGTGGTGGTACTTTTTAGTGGGATGGGAGCTCCTGCTGCCTGAATAGTATACAAAAAAGACGGAAAAGTGCATGGAATTTCATTCCCCAGATTTTGTTGAGTTCCACTAGCGTATTCATCTGATCCCCACGAAGAGAAGAGGCATGATTCCCACGAACAAAAAAAAGAAACCCGTTCGCAAGCGCTCGACCATAAAAAATGTCGGGGCCTATTCGCATCCCTTTAGCGGGGTCGGCGTAGAGCACGCCCCGCTTCATGCTGCCACCATCTATGAGCGAATCGTCGTGCATGAGTGTGGGTATCTCCCCGAGTGCACGGGGTGGAATTTCCACTCCGTTTACAGCCCCTTTTGGAGGTTGTATTACAATTCCAAGAGCGGTCATTCCCTTACCGCAGGTGATAACCGCTTGCACTTGCGCCCAGATCGTTTGGTTTTAGTGCCACCGCACTGCATTTTTGATTGTGAGGGCGTATCGCCGGTTCCCCATTTTTGGACGCATTTCACCTACAACAGATCCCTTGGTGACAATCCATCCGCTCCTTTGGAGTTATTGGCGAGTGAACTCGAGCTATCCCTGATCCGGGAGTTGGTCTGTCTGTGCGATGGGGGGCGACCCTCATCCTCTGATGAAAACCTCTTTTTAGGTCTGGCCCTGCTCCATGTCGTCTTGTGTCGAAAGGAAATCACATGGAAAGCTTACCATCCCCCCTCTCTTCAGAAGGCGATCGAGTATATTGATCTTCATTTCCAATCGAATTTGAAAATCGTCGCTATTGCCAAAATCGCCGGTTTGAGTGAGTCCGCGCTGACCCGCGTTTTCAAGAAACACCTTGGCCTGAGTCCGGCGCACTACGTGCTCGATTGCAGGATCCGAGAAGCCACCTCGCTTCTACAACACACGCAAGAGACTATCGATAGCATCGCCGAAAAGACCGGTTTCACCAATCGTTTCTACTTCACGCGAATGTTTAAAAAAACGACAGGTCATTCTCCGGCCGAATTTCGCAAAGAGCATGCCCTGAGATACTCGGCAACCTAGAGCAGAGCCGCCTCCTGCAGCGATTCGTGTCGCAATCCCGCGCTTGCGGCCTAATGCCGATGTCTCTTTGAAATGAGACTTTGAAACGCAAAAAAAAGGGGGCATGGCCGTCCCGGCCGTGATGAGACTGCCCTTACTTGCTCGCACCCATTCCCATTGGAACCAAGGCGCACGCTAAAGCATTTTAAATAATAATGTGGCCGTTAATTTGGGAGCGCCGAGGGTTGCTGTGGGGCGGCGGCTGTGAAGCGGCTGAGTAAAACACACTGCCCGAACTGCCGACGCAGCTCAGCGGCTCTCGCCTTATCAACTCGCGTCAGTTGAATCCTTGACAAAAGCATCGGCGTATTGCAGTATTACAGCATGACAGCAATACCAGTATCAAAACGCGGAACAATCACCCTGCCGCCTGAAATTCGTAGAGCCTTGGGCTTGGAGGCTGCCGAGAACCCGATGATGCTGGTTGAGATGCGCGGCGGGGGCGTTTTCCTTCAACCTGCCGAGGCCATGCCTGTGCGAGACATTCCGCTCGAGACGATGCAACAGTGGATCGCCGAGGATGGGCGCGACTCTGAATCGTTTTGGCAGAAGGCCGGCAAGGCATGAGAATTTTTTTAGACAGCAGCGTGATCATCTCGGCCTGTGGCTCGGAACGATCCCTCTCACGATTGATTTTTGAAATCGCCGCCGAGCGTGGTTGGTTCTTGGTTTCAGCTGCCTACTGCCGGGCCGAAACGGTAAAAAATCTCACCAAATTTCCATCAGCAGCCTCCAAGTGCTGGGAAGATTATCAGCACAGTATCGAATGGTTGCCCAACGCTCTCACCACACGCAGGCCGCTATTGCTCACAGCGTCAAAAGACAAGCCGGTTCTGGTTTCGGCCCTTGCCGCCGAGTGCGAGACCTTTCTCACGCTGGACAGGGGGGACTTCAGTCTGCTTCTCGGCACAGAGGTCTACAGGATGCTAGTCACAACCCCACGGGATTTTTTGATCAGCGCAGGATTGGGATAGCAACGGGTTGCTTGGCGCAACGCTTACAGCGCATCTTAAAACTTTAAACTTCCTCCCCTCCGCGTGCCCAAACCCTCGGATTGGCCGACGATGGTTTTTGGATTCGCCAATTTCGGGGGATCTGAAATTCCTCCCAGGAGGTTTTCGTGTTGAGGGTGGGGAAGGGAATAGTGCCTTTTGTCTCGAAGGCTGCTCATGCCTTCGTCCCATGCAAGGAGCATGTGCTTTCCAAGATCGCGAAACCCGGGGTGCTCTTTGATGGCTTCGCGGACACTCGGAGCCGTTTCGATAATGGCCTCGCAGATCGATTCGATCATGGGAACCTGCTCCCGAAGCGGGACTCCGAATTCCATGGCGATGAAATTTTTGAGGTTTTTTCCGGGTGCCCAGGTCTTTTTTCCCATCAAAGCAATGGCCGGTGGTTGGTTTTGATAGCCAGCGTAGATCACGGTAGTCAGGAGATCGTAGGCGGGTGAGAGCCGCACATCGGCTTTGCTGGAGTAAATCAATGCCAGGTTTTTGGCATGGCAGTCCGCATTGCGCAGGGCGTAGGTCAGGAGAAGAAGGAAGGCGAGTTGGCGGAATGCCTCGCGCTGGGTGGCTCCGGGCACATGGTGGCGGATGGCTTTCGCGATACGCTCCCAAGTCGTATCGTATTTTTTTTCCGGGGAGAGGCCGAGCAAGCAGCAAAAGTCCTCCATTCCCCAATGGGGACGGCCCTCCTCATCGACATCGAAGCGGTGTGCAACGAGGGCTTTTCCATCCCGGGAAATTTCGGTCCTCGTGGCAGGGAGAATTTTGGCGGCCACTTGCATGCAGAGGTGTTCGTTGAGGGCCGCGAAGGGCAGGTTGCGCGAGGAACCCTTCACTATGTGTTTCCCGGTAAAAAGGGTTGTTTTGTTGAAGGCTTCGATGTCACTCCCGTCGAGGAATTTCGGTATCACTCCGGAAACGCCACTTGTCGCGTGTTGCCAGACGAGTTCCGCAAAGGCCTCCTCGGAGTTATCCCCTTCAAGGACATCGGCGACCTCAAAAGCCTGTGGAAGGGTGGACAGATCTGCACCTGGAGCAGCCACTTGGATTCGACCGATCATGTGGCGACCCACAACAGAAAGCAGCGCCGTTGGATTCGAGCCAATGAGTGGACCGAAGCGCTCCTGAAGCACCTTCAGGAGATAGCCCTCGGGCAGGTTCATCTGGAAAATGGGATGCAACGGCGCATCCCAACCGTAAGACTCGGTCCTCACCGGCATGGTGAGGGACACAAAATCTCCCTCGGCCACATTCGGGTGGTAGGTCATCACCGATTTGAAGGCGCCGACCGGTTCCAAGGTGGCCACCTCGCGGCCGAGTGTGTGGACAGAGAGTTTCATGAACCGCCAAGCTCCCGGCGGAGTTCATCCAGACCACCTCCCGCCCCGGCGGGGTGAACATCGAGCTCGAGTCCCAGTGCGGTCAAGAGGCACATGAGCTTGCGGACTCCAAATTCCGGCAGGTGGCCGTTCTCAAGCCGAGAAAGTGACGCCCCGGGTGTTCCTGTCGCTGCAGCCAGTTCTTTCTGCTTGATCCCAAGACTTTTTCTTCGACGCGCCAGCATCTCCCCGATTTCTGCAGTAGTCTTCATTTATTAATAAATAAATCAAAAAATTCTAAAAATAAATAAATTGTTTATAAATATATCAAGATATAGCCCGCCCACAATTAGAGTCGGCACACCGCTGCCGACTTCCGCGCTGTCAGCGAGTAAAAATTATCACAGAAGGCACAAAGCCACGCCCCGTGGCCCCCGTGAGCTGGTCCTTCAGCGGACTCAAGCCCGGCAATTACGAGGTTTTGGCTGAAATCTCCGGACTCCAAAACACCAAGGCCACCCTCGAAATCGGCCAGGCCGCGCCGGCCTTGAATGTCGATGTCTCTGGCATCAAAAAAACCAAAGAAGCGGAAGGCATCAAATAACCCCCCGTCAGCTTCACCGCAACGGGCGACTAGCACAAATTCGAAACGCAAACCCTCGGCAAAATCGAAATCAAAGAGACCGGAGAAATGACACTCACCATCCGCCCCGACGCCGGAGATTGGAAAGCCGTGAACTTGAAAAAAGTCATCCTCCGCCCGGCGAAGTAAGCCCCCACTTACCACGCCACTCCGCTCTCAGTGAAAAAACTCCCAATCCTCGCGCTCGCTCTTGCAGCAAACGCCATGGCCTCCGAGTCGTTACCGCCTTTTGTTTACCCGGGAACCGTGCCGACTTAGAGTTGGTCGGCGAAGTGGATCGGCGCCAAGCCGGGCGCTGACACGAGAAAGCAAAACCTCTGGACCGCCTATCGGAAGGAATTCGACCTCGCCGCGAAGCCCGAAAAAGCCATCGCGCTGGATCGCGGTCGATTCGAAATATTGGCTCTGGGTGAATGGCGTCTTGGCCGTGCGCGAGGGTGCTATGAAACGCGGGCCGACTCCGACGGACACCTTTTTCGACGAGGTCGATCTGGCGCCGCATTTGAAGCATGGGAAAAACACGGCACAGGATTGGGTGCTGGTGATGCAGGCGCAGAATACTGCTAAAACAGAGATTCCTGAAAACAAATGAAAAAACCGACTTGTATTTGCGGCTTCACTGGAATCGGGAGGGCATTCGCCGGGATCGGTGAAGATGCTTTTGCGCGATGGATGCCCCGTCGGCTATGCCAGCCTCGGCAAGCTCGGAATCCTGTCGAAGTGTGCGTCGCGCGAATAGAGAACCAATGAATGCTCGATGGCTAGGGCCGCGATCCAGATGTCGTTTGTCGGGATCGGTGTGCCGGCTTTTTTCAATCGGGCATATATGGCGGCATAGTGGTGAGCCGTGGTATCACTGCTGTGTGCGACCCGCACTCCGGGCTGCTGGAGCAACTCGCTCAGGACGCGCACCTGGGCATCGCCGCGCTTCATGGATTGGGCGCCAACACGGATTTCCGCCAGAACGATGAATGGCACCATCAGCAATGCTGCTTGCTCGAAGGTGTCAACGACGGATGTTTCCCCTGAGCAAAAGTCGATGAAGCGGTTTGAATCGATCAGGAGTCTCACTTCCAGTCCTCGGGGTTGGTCTTATCCTGCTCCTCAAGCACCGCACGCCACGCTGCCGTCGAAGCCTTCCGGTTTTGGGCGAGCATTTGGCGAAGAGTCCGGTAGCGCACAGGCACACGCTCGGTTCCAAGGCCGCGTTGCAACGCGTGCAAAGTGGCCTGATTCAGGCTCACACCCTCGAGGTCTGCAGTTTCCCGTAAACGGCTGTCAAGTTCTTCCGGAACATCCCGAACAGTGTATTGGACTGTCGCTTTCTTTTTCATGCCTGCACTTAATCATAATCGTGCAGGCATATTAAATATTTTTCCAAAAAAATTATCGCTGTCCGAGGAGTCGCTTAACTGTAGAAAGAAAATATGCATCTCCCGCCTCGGGATCGTCGGAGCGAGGGTTTGAATGCCATTCATGAATTACTATCAAATTTTCAGATGAAGAAACAGCTGCTCACACTATTACTTGGATTGTCTTTATGTACTCCGCTTCACGCAGCAGAGTCACTTGATAAGCAATTCCAGAACCCACCCGAGGAGACCAAGCCCTGGTGCTATTGGTATTGGTATAAATCGGACATCACCCTCGAGGGGATCACGAAGGATCTCGAGGCCATGAAGAAGGCGGGAATCTGCCTCGCGATGATCGGCAATATCAACTACGGCGGCCAAGCGCCGGGTCCGGTGAAAATGTTTTCGCCCGAGTGGCAGGCGGCGACCCGCCATGCGATGGCCGAGGCGGCTCGCTTGGGCATAGAAATCTACATGTTCAACGGACCGGGTTGGTGTCAGTCCGGAGGGCCATGGATCAAGCCCGAGCAATCGATGCGCCGTGTGGTTTGGAACGAGATTCCCGCGCAGGGAGGGGCGTTTTCAGCGAAGGTCCGTAACGCGCCTCAGGACATCGCCGTGCTGGCTGTGCCGAGGAAAAAATCGGTGTCGATACCTGGGGTGATTCCGCCCGGCCAGAAGGAAGCCATCTCGCTGGCGAAGTCCTCGTGGATCTGGCATCCGGCGGAAGACGGAGCGACCAACGCCCCAGCGGGAACGAAGTATTTCAAAAAAGTCTTCCAAGCTGATCCGGCCTCGATGGAAGCGGCGAAGCTGCTGATCACGGCCGACAATTCCTTTGTGGCGTGGGTCAATGGCAAGGAAGTGGCGAAGGGTGCGGATTGGAAGACGCCGCAGGAGGTTTCCATCAGCGACAAACTCCAACCCGGGGAGAATGTCGTCTCGGTCGCGGTGACGAATCCCGAGGCCAGTCCGTCCGGGTTGGTCGCCGCGTTGATGCTCGACTCGAAGGATGGCAAGCAGCAGTTGATCCCGACCGATGCCTCTTGGCTGGTTGGGTCCAGCGAGGCGGAGGGTTGGCGTGAGAGCGCAACGACTCCCCAAGGTTGGCTGGCGGCGCGCGTTCTCGGCGCGGTGTCGATGAACCCATGGCGCCTGTCGGGCGAAACCAAGTCGCTGGGTAAGATTATCCGCTTCGAAAGCAGCGAGCCTGTCACTGTGCGCGGCCTGAGCATTCTACCGAAAGCCCCAAACTGGTCGATCAAGGACCGGATGCGAAATGCGGCCATGGTCGAGGGCAAGCTCTACGCCGTGGATGAAAAGGGCCTCCGCACCCTCGTGGCGGAAATCCAAGCCGTGGGGTCGAATCCAACCACCGATTTTCTTCCGCTGGGACCGGTGACCTACAGTTTGAAGGACACGACAGCTAAGGTTTTCGAATTCGAGGGCACGCCGACAGCGGGCGTGGCGGAGTTGACCCTCACTTCCGAGCCCCTCGTGGCGAAGGTGGTGGAAAAACAACTCGGGCGCATGCACGCGACGCCGAGCCCGACTTGGGAGTCCTACATTTTTCCAAAAACCGAGCAACCAGCCGACGCCTCGCTTATCCTGCGCCGCTCGGAAATTCTGAACCTCACCGACAAACTCGATGCCAACGGCGTTCTCACCTGCGAATTGCCGCCGGGGGATTGGACGATCCTCTACTTCGGGATGGTGACGACCGGCCAAATGAATCGCCCTGCGCCGCCAGAGGCTACCGGCCTCGAGTGCGATAAGATGAGCAAGGAACACATCCGTTTTCATTTTCACGCGATGTTCGACCAGTTGCTCAAAGGCATGACGCCCGAGCAGCGGAAGGGCTTCCAAGGCGTGACGATCGACAGCTACGAAGTGGGATCGCAAAATTGGACCGATGGATTTGACAAAACCTTCGCTGCCCGCCGAAGGATTCCGACGGATTCCTCTCGGACCTGCGCCGCACGGTGTCCGAGTTGGTGGTGGAAAATTATGTCGTCGGCTTGCGCGAGGTGGCGCACGAGCATGGGCTGCGGCTGTGGTGCGAGAATTACGGCCACTGGGGGTTCCCCAGCGAATTCCTCGCCTACGGCGGCTACGCCGACCAGATCGGTGGCGAGTTTTGGAGCGGGGGCTTGAACCTCGGCAACATCGAGTGCCGCGCCGCGAGTTCCGCCGCGCACATCTACGGCAAGCAAACCGTCTTCGCCGAGGCCTT
>RFZT01000089.1 GCA_009920585.1 bacterium | reverse complement strand
CGCGATGTAGCCAGACTGGCCCGCATCGAACTCACCGACGAAGAAGCCACCACATTCCAAGCGCAGCTCGGCCGCGTGCTGGAATACGTGGAGCAACTGGGGACATTGGATGTCTCCCACGTAGAGCCAACGGCTCACGCAAACCCTGTATTTAACGTATTCCGCGAAGATGTGGCGCACCCCGGACTGGATCGAAAGGTCGTTCTCGCCAACGCCCCACACAGCGCTAACAACCTCGTCGTTGTAACCAAAGTGATTGAATAAAAAATGAGCGCCATCACCGATCTCACCATTTCTGAACTCCAGGCGGGTTTCCGCCGCGGCGACTTCACACCAGCAGATGCCGTCCGCGCCCTCGAGGATCGCATCGCCACTGTAGATCCATCCATCGGAGCCTACCTTTCCCGCGACTTCGACACCGCATTGGCTGCCGCTGATAAGGCCGACATCAGCCTACCGCTGGGTGGCGTTCCGATCGGCATCAAAGATGCCATCAACGTGCTTGGTGAAAGTTGCACCTGCTCTTCCAAGATGCTCGCCGGCTACAAATCTCCCTACGATGCCACCGTGATCGGCAAACTGCGCGCGGCAGGAGCAATTCCGTTCGGTCGATTGAATATGGATGAGTTTGCGATGGGATCCTCGACCGAGAATTCGGCATACCAAATCACCCGCAACCCTTGGGATACCTCACGCATTCCGGGTGGCTCCAGCGGCGGATCGGCGGCCTCCGTTGCCGCCCGCGAAGCCTTCGCAACCCTCGGCAGCGATACCGGCGGCTCGATCCGCCAACCCGCAGCACTCTGCGGCGTGGTCGGTCTCAAGCCAAGCTACGGCAGGGTATCCCGCTACGGGCTTGTCGCATTCGCTTCCTCGCTCGACCAGATCGGACCGATCGCTCGTACAACTCGCGATTGTGCCGGAATTTTAAATGTCATCGCTGGCAAGGACAGCCATGACTCGACTTCGCTCGACCTGCCCGCAGAAGATTTCACATCGCAACTCGGCCGCGATCTCAAAGGTTTCAAAATCGGCATCCCCCGCGAGTACTTTGTCGATGGAATGGATCAACGTGTTCGTCAAAAAGTCGAATCCGCCATACGACAATGCGAGCATCTCGGAGCGGAGCTCGTCGAAGTTTCACTCCCGCACACATCCTATGCCGTCGGCGTCTATTACATCATCGCCACTGCCGAGGCCTCAGCCAATCTCGCCCGCTTTGATGGAGTCAGATACGGTCACCGCGCTCAGAATCCACGCGATCTCTTGGATCATTATATGCGAAGCCGCGAGGAGGGATTTGGCAGTGAGGTCAAACGCCGCATCATCCTCGGCACTTATGTTCTCTCGAGCGGATACTACGATGCCTACTATCTACGGGCACAAAAAGTTCGCACCCTGATCCGTCAGGATTTCGCAAATGCATTCGAGAAAGTGGACGCGCTTATCTGCCCAACGTCGCCGGACTTGGCATTCAAAATCGGGGAACGCACAGACGATCCGCTTCGCATGTATCTTGCGGATATTTTCACCATTGCAACCAATCTGGCCGGCATTTGCGGAATTAGCGTCCCATGCGGTCTCGTTGAAGAAGATGGCAAGGCCCTCCCGGTCGGCCTCCAATTCCTAGGCAAGGCGATGGATGAATCCCGCCTGCTGGGCATCGCCGACGCCTTTGAGACCAGTCAAGCGACCGCTCGGCCTCCGATCGCATAGCCAATCCATGTCCGAAAGGCTCAGTGGATTTCCACTGGGCATTTCGGCATCGCGCGGAGGAATGCCCTGCCGTATGGCTTGGATACGATGCGACTATCCAGAATGACGATGGTGCCGGTATCGGATTTGCTCCGAATGAGACGACCCACGCCTTGGCGCAGCTTCAGAATAGCCTCGGGCAGCGAGTAGCTTTCAAAGGCACGCCCCCCCTCTGCCTCGATGGCTTCCAGCCTAGCCTCGGTGAGAGGATGATCCGGCGTGGCAAATGGCAAGCGGGTGATGATCACATTCGAGAGGGCCTCACCCGGAACATCCACGCCAGTCCAAAAACTGGAAACTCCAAAGAGAATACTATGAGGGTTGTTCTTGAACTCCTGCACCATTCGCTGGGTCGGCATTCCGCCGCCTTGCACTAGTAACTGCCATCCCTTTTTCTCAAAGTGATCTTCCAATGCCTCCGCGACAGCGCGCATGGTCTGATAACTCGTGAAAAGAACGAACGCACGGGCCTCACTTTTTTCGGTAAAATGGCCGATCCACTTGGCCAGCGAGCTTTCGTAGGCAGGATCCTTAGGCTCGGGCATTTTTTGTACGAGGTGCAACTGCATTTGTTTTTCGTAATCAAATGGACTGCCGATTTGTAGAGCGGGAATTTCCTCGGCCCCGACGCGATTCCGAAAATAGGACAGATCAGGCGATCCGGTAGAAAGCGTAGCACTCGTCAGAACCGTGCAAGCCCCCTCGCGAAAAAGAAGACGACGCAAAGCCTCTGCCAAATTCACCGGAGCCGTTCGGAGCGTGCAAAATTGCTCTGTGCGGCCGTATTGCTCGACCCAATAAACGTGATCAGGTTCCTCGAGTGAGAGGAAATCCGTTATTCCTGCACGGGCCGTGCGAATCTTTCGTGCGGCCTCTTGAAGCTCTGACGTATGCTGCTCGTCCTGGCACTTGCCAGCTTCCTGCGAAATCAACTCGCCAAGACGGGCAAGGGAACTGCAGATTTCGCCACCCTCCGCGAGACCCGGCTCACGAACACGGAACTCACGTCCTCGCTTGAATGTGCACCCATTCGCAACTTGGTTAAAAAATCCATCAGCCACCGGCAAAACATCACTCACCACGCTGCAAGCGGGGCCATTTTTGAGCATTTGAAAAAGGCCCTTTTTAGTCCGGGGATTGTAGAGCCGCTGAATAATACGGCGCAACCCGAGTTGAGAGAGCTCCATCCCGATGTGGCGGGCGGCGACCTCCTCGAGCGTGTGCGCCTCATCGAAAACAACAAAGTCGTTCGCAAAAAGAAGACCGCCGGTGCGGTTCTCTGCATCGTCCACTCCGTTGAGCAAAGTGAAAAAAAGCGCATGGTTCAGCACGACCATCTTCGCGTTGGCCACTCGACGGCGAAGCGATTGGTAGAAGCATCCCGAGGCTGGACCGCACGACTTCGGCGTGCAGAGGTGCTGCTCACTACGAACCTCCTCCCATACGGCGGGATCGGGTTGCTCTAGAAAATCACTCAGCGAGCCGTCCTTGGTTTTCAAACTCCACTCGCGTATGCGCTCTAACTCGGGATGTTGAGTTGGGGTTAAAAGTTCCTTCGCTTGCCCTAGAGCACGAGCCAGTCGCGTGGTGCAAAGGTAATTTTGCCGCCCTTTCAGCAACACCGCCTCAAACTCATCGGGAACCAGTTTTTGCACGAGAGGAATGTCTTTATACATCAACTGCTCCTGCAGAGCGATCGTGTGGGTGCAGATCACAGCCTTGCGTTTCGTACGAATCGCATGGAGAGCGGCCGGCAGCAAATAGGCCAAGGATTTTCCCACGCCCGTTCCGGCCTCCACCACAAGATGGCCTCCTTGCTCCAAAGTCGCCGCCACCGCTCCTGCCATTTGCTGTTGTTCCGGACGATACTCAAAACTGGCAGCGCCAGAGAGCTTCCCTGTCTCGGAAAACATCTCCTCTATCTCTTGCTGAAAAACGGATGGGCCACCGGCCCCAAAATCCTCTCGGATCGAAATCATGTACAAATGTTATGGAGCAACCGACTCCAAGCAAGCCTATGCAAGCTGACCCCCAACGAAAATCTCATCTTGAACCCATGATGGGATTTGACCTGATGACCAAATCTAGCGTAAAGATAGAACCAGACCAAGGTGAGGTGGCTGAGTGGTCGAAAGCAGCGCTTTGCTAAAGCGCCGTAGTCCAAAAGGCTACCGAGGGTTCGAATCCCTCCCTCACCGCCATCTAATCCCATCCTTGGCCCAATGCGTTTCCTTTTTATTAAACTGCGACATATCGGGGACTCCCTTCTTCTCACTCCAACGATAGTCGCGACTAAACGGAAATTTCCAGATTCAGAGATTTGGGTTTTAGTTAGAAACTCGTGCGACAGCATTCTTAATGGCTGCCCCGAAATTGATCGTGTTCTGTGTACCGCAAATCCTGATTCAGCTCATCGCAGGCATGGAGATATTTTAAGCGATCTCAAACTCGCGACCACTCTCAGGATGACGTCCTTTGATTACGTCTTTGAGCTAACTGACAACAACCGCGCACGCTTGTTTGCCATTGCCGCACGGACAAAAAATCGATGCACCAACGAGCATCGAACTCTGAAGTGGTTTTGGCGGCCATTCTTTCATCGAATCTGCACAATTAAGCGCTATTCACACCACCAAGTTATCCGAGACTACACCTCTCCACGCGAGGCATTGGAACTTCCACCTGATCCTCCGAATCTCCGTTTTGAGGCTAAGAAAACGCTAGCACTTGGACTTCCCGTCAAATCGCGCGCCTTTGCCGTTTTTCACTGTCACACCAGATGGGAACGTAAATCTTGGCCGATGGAACGCTGGGAACAATTGCTGAGCTCCGTTCTCGATTTTACCCCAGCGGTCGTTATTAGCTGCGGTCCTGACCCTGAAGAAATTGCTTCTACGCGGACCTTGGCAGCTAAATTCCCGGGCAAGGTTTTTTCAACAGAAGGCCGCGCAAGCTGGACCCAACTTGCAGAGTTACTTCACGAGGCCTCGTACTTTGTGGGTGTAGATACAGCAGCGATGCATCTCGCCGCCGCCGCAGGATGCCCAACCGTCTGCCTATTCGGACCATCTCCGGCCTTTGAATACCATCCTTGGCAGGTTAAACACTGGATGATTCGCCCACAGGATTGGCTCAGCGAAGATGATGTTAAAAAAATCCCACGCGATAGTCTAATGATGCAAATCTCCGTTGATCGTGTTGTTGCAGGATGCCGCGATGCTGCCGGACTTAGTTCGACAAAGGTGTAGTTTGCTTTGTGCGAACGAAAACCTCAACTTGACTGAAATAAGTTCCTTCCAAGATGTATTTTCCTTTCAAATATTCATAAAAAGGAGATGCCCAGTTTTTAAATCGTGAAATTTCCGTTTTGTTGATGTCCCGATTATTGACCACAACAACGGCCGGATCGTTTTTTTCTAAATCCTCGATCGCCTTTTTAGAAAATTCCGCCGTCTCTGTCGCATTGTCGGCATAAAGTTTGTGCTGATAGCTTGGCCTGTCAGTAAGAACATTCAAAACGGCAACGTAGGGATAGGTCACGACAAACTCCCCTGGCTTGGCGTTGTTCAAAATCGCATCCCTCACCCCCTCCCATTCTGGAAGATCCTTTGGAGGAACTCGGAAATCCACTCCATTAAAAGCATGAAAATAAGCTGTGCGCCCTCGCGCTTGTCGAATGCTACCTGACCCCTCCCTTCCGAAGAGTGAATTAAAAGCTACAACCGCCTGCAAACTGCAGACCACAATGATAAAGACCATCGGCAGTCGAAGAAACTTGGATCGACTAAAGACTCCGACCGCCACAAATACCGTGCACGCCAGAGCTGGGTAAAATGGCACCATAAACTCGGCCAAATGGACGCTATCCGGGCGAAAAAAGTAATACTGTGGAAACAGACTTAATGCACAACCTGCGGTTGTCAAAACAAGCAGAGCGGACTGTATTGCGGACGCGCTTTGCCTCCAAAATGCATACACTAGAAGCGTCCCTCCAAAGAACATCATCACTGCCGCGCTCAAAATTGGAAAATAAAGCGAAAGGGTGAAATAGAGTGCACTTTTGCCGGAAACCGCATCAAGCAGAGAAGGGCGACCACGGCGACCATTCCCCTCTTGAACTGGCGTTGCTTGAGGTGAAACCAAGGGAGCTGATTTCTCAATAACCGATGGAAGCGATATGCTTCCCGCTTGGCCCAGCTTTTTTGGGGTCTCATGCGTTATATCAGATGAATTTGTTTGGGAAACGGTTTCACGTTTTAACTCGCTAGCCATCAAATTAACAAAACTCCCATACTGAGCGCGAAACTCCTTACCAAATCCCCTGTGATCGGCATGCATTACAAATGGCACGTGAACTGCCGCAAATGCCACAAAGGCAAACACGTTCCCCATCAGGACTACGCGAATACGCTTGAAAACACTGGCGAAATCCAGCCATGGATACAATAGAATTAAACCACCCCAGACAACCGTCAGTAAAAGCGAGGGCTCGATTCGGATCAAATAGCAAAGACTGATCGCGGCACCGGCAAGCCCCATCCAAATGCACTGACGCAATGGCGAACCTGCATTCAGAACATAGGCTCGCACCAGAACAAAAGATGCCAGCGTTCCAATTAAACCCATGTAATTTCTAAAAATCGCACCAGGCATGAGAACCATAAGGACTCCTGTTCCCAACGCTAACCACGCCCAACCCGTTGCGCGCTGCACAAGGGTGTACCCCAGCATGCCCGTCAGAGCACTAAGAATCATGAAATAAATCTGGGTGGCTAGCAGATGGGGACCAGTGATGTTAAATATCCAGGTGAGAGGATAAAACCACATGAGGTTATAGCCCATAAACATATCCTTCATGGGCAACCATCCAGATTGAATTCTCATGGCAAGGAGCACATTGCTACCCGCCTCCCCATTCAGCGTGAGCGCTGCATTAAAGTAGGATCCATAATAAAAAAGCGTGAAAAGGAGGAACAAAGGAAAACCTAGGCTTTTCAGCTTTTTTTCCATTGCTGCTAGGGCGTGTCCAAGCAATTGGTAACCCTGCAGCAAATTGGCATGGACAGATTTCGTTTCCATTTATTTAGAATATTTTTCCGTCTCCAATTGAACTGCGAAGTCGATCATAGGCGCTAGTGAACGGCTCGAGCACATGCACCAGTGCCGCTTGAATTTCCTTAGGAATACCCATGTCGGCCGTTTTATTTTGGCGCGTTGTGACATGCCTTGCACTTGGGGGTAAGGTCACTTTTGCGCCAATAAATGATAAAACATCAGTTAGAAGTTGATCTGGATCAGACTCAATGCGTTCGGCTGGAGCCACAAGAAAATGACCCGGCTTGAGAAATTTGACCCAGCGCTGAAGGATGCCCGTGTAATCGGCTCGGCGCAGCTGCTCCTCGGAACTGCAGAAGGCCACAAAATCCTCAGCGCAGGCTTTGTTGCCCTTGGCTTCCCGCACCAGATCCTTCTTTGCGTGGGACCAAGCACGTTCCAAAGGATGGCGAATCAGCATGATTACCTTCAAATCGGGATTGATTTTAAGAATTTCAGAAATGGTTTTGTCATCAAGCACACAATAGGAGGCCGTCGACTCGCCAACGATCGAGGGGCGATATAGGCGACCACAACGTCGAATCGCGTGATAGTTTTTTAAAAGTTTTTCCTCAAATGTGTCCTGGAAGGATGTCAGATAGGCCTCCAGGCTTGCATATCTAAATCTCGGTAAATCGGGTCGGTCTAGCGTGGAAAAAAAGAAGGTTTCCTTGTCGCGATGCATCAGGATTTCAGGATGCTTGACCAGATTGGTATGCAGCCACGTCGAGCCTGTTCGCTGCGGACCAATGCAGAAAAAATCAGGGAACATTCTCAAATCAGGGATCTTTGAAATAGCTGGTCCGCCGTTCATTTTATCCAAACCTCCTGCTCCCTCATAGTTCATTAGATTTTTCAAACCTTTAGATTATTAGCTTCGCCGAGTGAGTTGCTGAAGCATGTTCCTGTAAGCGATCTCGTATTTTTGAGCGGTTCTCCGCCAACCAAACTCCCTTGCACTTAAAAAAGCATTTTTGGAAAACTCCTCACGTCGATCCGGAAGGTCCACCAGAGTTTGCATGGATGCGGCGAGTTGATCTGGATTTTTACAATCCGACAGCAATCCTTGTATGCCATTTTGAACCTGATCGACGATTCCTGGAGCTCTTGTTACAGCCACAGGAAGGCTTGCCGCCATGGCCTCGAGCAATGCTGAACTAAATCCCTCCAAAAGCGAAGAGAGAACAAAAGCATCAGAGGCTCGGTAGATATCTACTAAAGACTGCGGCGGAAATTCGAGCGGCTTTTCTGGGATTGCCGACAACTCCATTAAGGTGACCGCATGCTGAATGTCTAAAGAGGCCAAGGGTTCTTTTAAGAGAGGCACACCGCGACCGACAATAACAAGATGGATTTTTCGGTCACTGCGAGATTTAAGCAGTTTTTGAAACGCGACCAATAATGTCGGAAAATCTTTTTGAGGATGGTTTCGAGCGACACACAGGAAGACGAAAGCATCAGTGGGAATTCCATATTCCTTTCGTAACAGCATTTTATCAGCAGGCTCGGAAAAGCGATCCATATCAACCGCGTTCGGAATGATCTCTATTTTTTCGCGATCCACTCCGAGATTTTCCAACTGGAAGGACATATCACGCGAGAGAGAGACGATTTTTTGGGCACGGGGAATCCATTTTTGTATTAACTCCTGCATGCTGGACTTCGGATCATCGGGGGTGACGGGCTTCACATCGTCACCCACCGCTCGAATCAATCCGGGAATCCGGCACCGAGACTGCCAATTAGCGAAGCACACTCCGCTGGGAGAAAGAACGACCGCATGCCAAACATCGAACCGATATCGTCTCTGCAGTTGATTCAAAGCTATTCGATTCAGGAGAAATGCGAGGGCGGTAGAGTATTTGAAATAACTCCAAAGGTTGGCAGGAAATCCCGTTGTTTCGTAGGGCAGAAAGGCATCTAAGCGGCGATGCAAGGCGC
>RFZT01000088.1 GCA_009920585.1 bacterium | reverse complement strand
CGAAAAGCAGCGTGTAGAGCTTTACGATCGGGCTCGCTTGAAAGGTGAGATGGGAAAAGAGGCGATGGTAGCCTAGCGTGATGCTCATCGCGGTCGAAACCGTGAAGTAGAAGAAAAGACCGATTTGGAAACCACTCAATCCGTAGTGCCATATATAGAGTGGCACCGCTGTAAAGGTGACAATAAAGGTCCCAATGAGGAAGAGGGAGTTCGTGACTCGGATTTTACTGAGAAATTGATTCATAGTTAGTTCGTGGAGATCCGCCGCCTCACAAAATAGATAGCGGGGTATTCACATTATCACGCAAATGCGATCCCTATGCAAGCATGAGCTGAAATTCCAGAAGTGTCCGATGGCACTTTATGAGTTCGCTTATTCTCTCCATCCAGCAAGCCGCTTCCGAAGGCCTGATCCTTCCCGAGTCTGCGCAAAACATCCTTTCTCTTCTGTCCCGCAGTTCTTCACCGGTCTATCCCGCATCCGTGGGTGAGTTGGTCGATGCCAAGAATTGGGTTGAGTTAAATAACCGTTTTTTTCGCACCCTCGCGTTTGGCACGGGCGGATTACGCGGCAAAACGATCGGCGTCGTAGTCACCCAAGCCGAGCGTGGTCAACCGCAGGCCCTCGGACGCCCGGAATTCCCCTGCGTCGGAACGAATGCGGTGAACCAGTATAACATCAGCCGAGCCACCCAAGGCCTTACGCTGTATGTCAAAGAGCACTTCACCAAACAGGGTCGCCCTGGAAAACCGGCGATCTGTCTTTGCCATGACACCCGTTTTTTCTCACGAGAGTTCGCCGAGCTAGCGGCCAAAATCATCACCGAACTCGGCTGCGACGCCTATCTATTTGAGGGTCCGCGATCGACTCCCGAGCTTTCGTTCGCCGTCCGCCACGTCAAAGCCCAAGCCGGCATCAACCTCACCGCCAGCCACAACCCGCCGGAATATAATGGCTACAAAGTGTACTTCGAGGACGGTTGCCAGGTCGTCGAGCCGCATGCCACGGCCATCATCGAAAAAGTGAACGCCGTCGAGAGCGAAGACTACCCGGCCGTTCCTGAAAGTGAGCGTGGGCGCGTGATCCCGATGGGGGTGGACATCGACGAAGCCTACATGGCGCGCTTGGCCACACTCCCGCTGGACCCTGATTTGATCCGACGGGAGAATTCACTCAAGATCGTTTACACACCGCTGCATGGCGTGGGCGGCGTTATTATTAAGCCGATGCTCCAGCGTTTGGGATTCCAGTGCGAAGGCGTGGCCGAACAGGAAGTGCCCGATGGCCGCTTCCCCACCGTCAAGTCTCCGAACCCCGAAAACGCCGAGGCCCTCAGCATGGCGATCGCGCAAGCTGACAGAACTGGTGCGGACCTCGTGATTGCGACCGACCCGGATGATGACCGCATGGGCATCGCCGCCCGCAACGCCGAAGGCCACATGCAGCTCATCACAGGCAACCAAATTGGCTCGATCTTGGCTTGGTATCGCTCGATGAAGTTTTTTGAAAGGGGCATCCTGAATGCCGACAATCATTCGCGCGGAGTGATCATCAAGACATTCGTCACGACGGATCTGCAGAAAGCGATCGCGGAAAAATTTGGCCTCCGTTGCGTGGAAACTCTCACGGGCTTTAAATACATCGGCCAAAAACTGGGCAACTACGAGTCCGCGATCCCCGAGCAACTTCGTCAGGGTTACATCGACCTTCCGGAGGAGGAGACCCGCCGCCTTCGGCTCGAGCATTCTTCCTTTTACGTCTTCGGCGGAGAGGAAAGCTACGGCTACAGCGCCTCGGATTTCGTCCGCGACAAGGATGGCAACTCCGCCGCCGTGCTCATCGCGGAGGCCGCCGCCTATGCCAAATCACGCGGCACGACGCTCGCAGGATTACTGGATGAGATCTTCGCGGAATTTGGTGTTTACCTCGAGCGCGGAGAGTCGCTCACGATGGATGGAGCCGAAGGAGCCGCCCAAATCAACAAGTTGGTAGCCTCCTATGCCTCGAATCCCCCAAAGGAAATGGACGGATCCCCGGTCGATTCGATTCGAAATTTCGCCACCGATACGATCCACGATGTGGAAGGTGATCTCATCCCGAGCGAGGCCATGATCATGGTGTCCCTCGCGGACGGCCGCCGTGTGGCGATTCGCCCATCGGGAACAGAACCGAAAATCAAATACTATATGTTCGGAGTGCAGCGCCCCGCTCAAGCATCACCATCCAGCCCCGCTGAGGTGGCTGAAGCCAAAAAAGCCGTCACCGCCTCGCTGGAATCGCTTTGGAAATGGCTTGGAGCCGATGCGCGGGCCAGACTGTAATGAATCTACATATCCCATCAAAGGACGGCTTGCGGTTTGCTCCGCTCAAATTAGTATCCGCGCCTTTATGAAAGCATCTCTGGTCAAGGCTCCGAAAGCGGGAGACTACAAATTAAGCTGCGGGCACCTTCTGCCCTTCGGCGTCAGCCATGTCCCGACCGGCGTGAATTTCTCGATCTTCAGCGCGCATGCCACCGCATGTACACTTGTGCTTTTCAAATCCAACGTGGATGCGCCTGTAGCCGAAATTCCCTTCCCGCCGGAATACCGCCTCGGGCACGTGTGGGCAATGGTCGTGCACGATCTTTCGCTTGAAGGTCTGGAATACGGATTCCGCCTCGACGGACCAATGAGCCCGAGAGATGGCCATTTTTTTGACGATTCCAAAATCCTATTGGATCCTTATGCCCGCGAGATTGTCGGCCGCGAAGAGTGGATGGGCAAGCCTTCGAACTCCCACAAACCCATCTTCCGCTCACGCGTGCCCGGCACCATTGAGGTGCTGGAGCCCTGCCGCATCCAGCGAGTCCGGAACAACGACCTGATCATTTACGAAATGCACCTTCGTGGCTTCACTCGCCACGAAAGCTCTGGTGTCAACAACCCCGGAACCTATGCCGGCCTCGCTGAAAAGGCAGCCTACCTGAAAGATCTGGGAGTGAATTGCGTCGAACTCATGCCGGTTTTTGAATTCGATGAAGCGGAAAATCAGCGCACGAATCCGATCACAGGCGACCAACTTTGTAACTACTGGGGTTACAGCACCGTCGGATTTTTTGCGCCAAAAACGAGCTACGCCGCAGGTGCCCGCGAAGGCCTCCCTGTGCGGGAAATGAAGGAGATGGTCTCGGCCCTTCACAAGTCGGGCATCGAGGTCATGCTCGACGTTGTTTTCAACCACACGGCCGAGGGCGGTGCGGACGGACCCGTCTTTTCCTTCCGCGGCATCGATAACAAAACCTGGTACATCCTCGATGAGAAGGGCACCTTCGCGAATTACTCAGGCTGCGGAAACACGGTGAACTGCAACTACCCCGCCGTTCGCGAATTTGTCATCAACTGTCTTCGCTACTGGGCTGCGGAATACCACATCGACGGCTTCCGCTTCGATCTCGCCTCGATCCTCGGCCGTGACGCAAAAGGAACTCCGCTGGCAAATCCTCCGCTCCTAGAATTTCTCGCTCACGATCCCGTACTGGCTGATTGCAAGCTCGTCGCCGAGGCTTGGGATGCCGGCGGACTCTATCAAGTGGGAAATTTCCCCTCCTACGGACGTTGGATGGAATGGAACGGAAAATACCGCGACTGCGCGCGTCGCTTCCTCAAAGGCGATCCGGGCATGGTGGGTGAAATGGTGCAGCGTATCATGGGCTCGCCCGACCTCTACGCCGAGGCCGGACGCAAACCGACGGCCAGCGTGAATTTCATCACCTGCCACGATGGATTCACTCTGAGGGATTTATTTTCCTACAACGGCAAACACAACCTCGAAAACGGGGAAACCAACAACGACGGTTCGAACGATAATTTGAGTTGGAATTGCGGCACGGAAGGAACGACCACCGATCCCGCCATTCTCGAGCTCCGCCTTCGGCACAGTAAAAATGCCATGGCGCTCCTGATGGTCAGCCAAGGAGTGCCAATGCTATCGATGGGCGACGAGTGCGGACGCACCCAGCGCGGCAACAACAACGCGTATTGTCACGATGCCGACTGGAACTGGATGAACTGGGAACCGGATGCCGATGGCAAAAAACTCCTGCGCTTCACCAAAGCCATGATCGCCTTCCGTAAGGATAATGCGGTTCTTCGCCAGTCCGAGTTCCTCAGCGAACGTGACCAAGTCGGCAGCGGGTATCCCGATATCAGTTGGCATGGCGTGTTACCTTGGCATCCGGATTGGACTCCCGGAAGCCGCTCGATGGCTTTCATGCTTTGCGGACGCCACAGTCAAGCGATCGGAGGGAACCACCAATTTATCTATGTCGTTTGCAATATGTATTACCAGCCTTTGACTTTCGGCCTTCCAGTATTACCGAAGACGATGCAGTGGCACCGCTTTGCCGACACTGGACTTCCCGAACCGAAGGACATTTGCCAAATCGGGAAAGAGGAAAAACTCACGAATCAGAAGAGCTATTCGGCGCGCGAATGGTCCATCGCCATCCTTGTCGGAAAATAACATTCCATGCCCGAATCTCTTACCACCGGAGAACTCACCATGCGTGAAAGACCCCCGCTTTTCTATCCATCAACCAGCCCGCACGAACTCAACCGCGTTCATTGTCATTTTTTATTGAAGATTACCCTTGCGCTTTCCGTACGGCTTGGCTACTTATCTCGCCCCTTATCTTAAAAACCAACAAGCTCATGGCTAAAAAATCTAAACCACCTGCTAAGGCGAAAGCCGCTGCAAAAAAGCCCGCCGCTAAGGCAGCCAAGCCCGTTGCCAAAGCCAAGCCCGTTGCCAAAGCCAAGCCTGTTGCCAAAGCCAAGCCCGTTGCCAAAGCCAAGCCCGTTGCCAAAGCCAAGCCCGTTGCTAAAGCCAAGCCCGTTGCCAAAGCCAAGCCCGTTGCTAAAGCTCCCGTCAAAAAAGAAGCCAAGCTCATCACTGTTGTAAGAATAAAGAGCAAGCCCGTCTTGAAAGTGACTGGCTGGGTGGCCAAGCAACGCGAACGACTCCTTGCCCTTAAGGATACCCTTCTTGATTCGATGATTGGTGTCGGCAAAGACTCCCTTCGCTCCCGAGCCGATGGCAGTGAAGCCTCCGCTTTTGGAATGCACACAGCGGATGCAGGCAGCGACGCCTATGACCGCGATTTCGCCCTCAGCCTCCTTTCTCAGGAGCGCGATTCCCTTTTTGAAATTGATGCCGCTCTCAAGAAAATCGAGACCGGCAACTACGGCAACTGTGAGATGTCCGGAAAACCGATCCCACACGCCCGCCTAGAAGCTCTTCCCTTCGCCCGCTACACCGTGGAATGTCAGTCCGAGTTGGAAAAAACCAACCGCCTTACCCGCGTTCGTCAGCCGGTCACATCCCTCTTCGGCCTCGGTGAGGAAGAAGGCGGCGAATCCGAAGAAGAGGAAACCACCACGGAAACCAAAGAATAATCAATTATGGCACAGGAAAACATCACACTCGAGTGCACTGAAGCGAGAGCCGAGGGCAAATCCCCATCACGCTACATCACAACGCGCAATAAAAAAAGCCCGCGCACTCCGACCCGTCTCGAAAAGAAAAAATACAACCCCAATCTCAACCGACACACGCTTCACCGCGAAATCAAATAACACGCCATGCAGCCCAAAACTCCACAACGCCGCTCCAACTTCCGCCGCGCCAACCGCACGATGCCGCGCCGCCGAATCGATATCAACATCGAGGCGATCGACTACAAAAATCCCGATTTGCTCAAGCGTTTCGTGACCGAAAGCGGTAAGATCCTCCCACGTCGCATCACGGGAATGTCGGCCAGACTCCATCGCAAGATCACCCGCGAGGTCAAACGTGCCCGCGCCGTGCTCTTGATGAAATAAGTCTCCATGGTCACTCCGCGAGGTTCCACTCTCGCGGGATGGGCCAACCTGAGTCTCGCAACCACGAAAGGTTGGAAACTCAGTCATATAAAAAACAATAAAAAGTCCGCCTAACAAAAGGCAGGCTTGATTTTAGCTGAAATTTTAACACTCTCGCCGAAATGAAAACGCTCTCGATCACACTAGCCATTGTTGCCACGCTTGTTCTTTCCGCATGTAACAAAAAGAAACCAAAAGAATTCGCAGGTGTTGATGGAGACTTTGTCAACAGCACGCCACTCGGCGAACGTTTCGAAGGGGCTAACTTTTTCAGCGACTCCGTTGCACGCGGTAAATTTTCTCCCGTCCATTTTGGTTACGACAGCTACGTTGTTTCACCAGAAGAAACAACTAAGGTCCAAGCTGTCGCCCAGTCGATCAAAGGTTCTTCCAGCAAGGTGATCATTGCTGGCTTCACTGATGAACGCGGAACACAGGAATACAATCGCGGTCTCGGCGAGCGCCGCGCCCAAGCCGTTCGCCAATCTCTCATTGATTCCGGCGTGAATGCCGATCTCATCCAAACGGTCAGCTTCGGTAGTGAGATGCCTTCCGATCCTGCCAGCACCGAGCAAGCCTGGGCACTCAACCGCCGCGCTGAATTCGGCGTAGTGAAGTAAAAACCAACCCAGCCCGCTGGGATTGATCCGGCCCATTAGCTTTGGGCCGCTCGTCTCTTTCTAAAGAGCTCCACTTTTTGTTGCCGGCATTCCGCGTGTCCACAGTTTGGCAAGGGTTGGAAACCGCCCATTGAACTCCGAAACATGCGCTGGGAGGGTGGGGGCGACCGGACGGATGTGACTGCGCCAGTCGCCGCCACCAAAAACTAAGGCGAGAGGATCCAGAATAACTGCGCTGGGAAAAAAGCTATCCTGTCTGGCCTTGAGCTGAGCTCGACCGCGAAATTCCTGCGTATGGAATTTTAATCCCCTGAATCTAGCGGTGATGGCTTTAGCCCGAGTCCGGCGGAATTAACCACAACCGACCAAAGGGAGATAGATTGCCGAAGGCAACTCCGAAGGAGTGAACAACGTGAATCAAAGAGCACAGAGGGTGAATGAAGTAGACCGAATCCAATTGGATCGTTTTGTGGGGTTCGCCGCTTTAGGAAACCGCTCTTGTTAATCCTGTAAATCCTGTCTAAAAAGCTGTTTTCGGGTTTAGATTCAGGGTACGGCTGCGATGCTGATCTCGTGGAGTGTGGGTTTTTTCTCCGCGAGAATCGCTTTCTGCAAGAAGTCGTGGACTTTTTCAGTAAGAGCGAAAGTGCCATTCAGGTCGGCTTCTCCCTCTGCGCCGTGAATCAATTTTTGGATATGTAAGACTTCGTAAGTCTGTTTAGCGCTCACTGCGGCACAAATGGCTTTGAATGCGGGCACCAAGGGATTGTTGTCGAAATCTTTGGCGAGGTTGATCCCCTTCATCAACTGCTCGGCGGAATACGTGCGACTCTGCTCGCCCCAAGTGATCGTATAGTCGGCGGCTTTCGGTGAGGTCATGCGGAAGAGGAAACGGTTCAGCTCGTCATCGAAGGGCACGAGCGCGAGCCCGGCGCGGATCGAGTCGGCATTGTCCGTGGCTCCGGGGCCTGGGGAGAAGGGAAGGCGCGTGCTACGGATAGTGATTTTGCCTTTTTCCGTGCTCACCACTTCATGACCATTCACTGCGGTCGCCTTGCCGCTGGCTTCGTCGTAGGTCACTGAGCCCAGATCGCCATCCACGCCGAGACCTTTGAGGAGGCCGTAGGTCATAATCAGATGGCCAGCCCATCCGGGATGAACGCCATCTTTGCCAGCAACCTTGAAATGGGGGCCGAACTTTTTCTTTGCCGCAAAATCCGCCAGCAGCATGGGTGTATAGTTGTCTGCGAAGGCGGTATTCTTCGAGTTGGCGATTTCCACATCGATGTTGCGATACTGCGAAAGGCAGAGGTTGAGTTCTTGCTGGGTTCCCTTGGCCGACTTCACCCAAGAGGGAACGGAGTCAATGATGGTTGGCGACCCCAGCACGACTCGGCAGCCGATCCCCTGGAATGCATCAATCACCGCCGACTGGTTCTTTCGATATTCGGCAGCGATCGCCTCGTCGAAGGGGACATAGCGGAAATCGTTCATCCCATAGCAGGTGGTGGCGATGGTCGGCTGGAACCGGAGCACATCGGACTTCATTTGGTTAAGAAATCCTCCCGAAGTCTGGCCGCTCCAGCCGTAGTGGCGGCAGGTGATATCAAGATCCGGATAGCAGGCCGTGATGTAGGATTCCAAGAGCACGGAGTAGCGCCTTTGCTCGGTGATCGAGTCTCCGCAGATCGCCAAGCGATCGCCTTTTTTGAGCAACTGGCTAGGAGTTTTTGGTGCGGGTGCCAAGGTATAGGCAGCGAGCTCCACCGGCATGGTGGGAGTGTCTTGAGCAGAAAGTGGAGAAATCAATGCGAACGCAAACAGCCACGGGAATCGTTTCATGCCTCACAAATTCGAACTGAGATCGAGTCCATTAGCAAGCCCGTTACAACCACCAAATGCGGAAACGGCCGCTTAAATCGTGGCCGCATGACCTGCGCTCCGTCGAGTAAGCACGGCGATTTCCTGATGCCTTTTGCTAAGTGCAATTTAAACCCGAATCCGGCTTTTGAAGTGAAATTTCGGGGCTGAAATCCGGCTCAAATCGCGTATCCGCCGATAGCCAAACCGCTGCATTTCCCTTCCGGGGTTGGCTGACGAGCCAAAAGCGGCGCGATTGGATGTCGGAATTGCACCATAGTTGGTGACTTTAATTTCGGTGCCTGCTTTGTTTGTGAGCGTTAATCCCGAAAACGGATTTTTAGACAGGATGACAGGATGTAAAGGATTTATAGGAAAGGCTCCGGATGTTATTTGATGTCGCACAAATCTTTTCAACCACATC
>RFZT01000087.1 GCA_009920585.1 bacterium | reverse complement strand
TACATTAAAGCGATACCCATTGCTATGCATTGAAATAAACGAAAAATACTTAAGCCAACAATCATCTTTTTCCAAGAGAACCCCAGATTCTGAAATAACAAAATGCCGTGTTTCTCCATGTGGAAATGTAAAAACAAAAACGGTTGGACTCTTTAGTCGGTACAGTGTCCTGTGATCATCTTGTAGCAAATCCTGCTCGACCGCAGTCCTAAATTGAGCTGAAAGTGGTATGTTATCCAATCCGGATAACGCATTTTGAAACTCAGGCCCACGCAAGACAGGCTCACTTGAAACAATCTCAACGGTAGAATCCTCCTTAAAAGTGAGAGGATCCTGCGAAACTTTAGAAAAAAAAAGCCCTGTATTCGCGTTCAATTTATAAATCAGGGTCTTTTTTCCAAAATAACAAAGTTGGACCTAGGTAGGCGCCAAGAATATATCCATGCGATATGACCTTTTGGCAAATCACATTTGCATGAGGATCAATGGGGTCAAATCCATTGGCTTCAATGGCCAAAATAAGCGGATTATATTTTCTAATATCAAAACTTTGAATGATCTCTGAATCCAACCCTTCGCAATCGATATCTAAAAAACCTATCCCATAATTTTTTACATCATCTGGTAAATATGCATCAAGGAGTTCATTAATTGGCATTAAGGGAACTTCCTTAGTTCCAAGGTAAGGCCACCCCTTACGAACCAAAGCATCTGCAGATTCTTTATCAAAAGTATTTACCGCTCCTTCTTGAAAGCAATAAAGATCAGCTTGCCCACTTTTAGAAGATATTCCCATATTCAAGTTAATATCTGTAGGACGGGCTTCTCGAAAAAGCTTAATGGAATCCGGATTAGGATCTACATTAATTCCCCTCCAACCCAAAAAGCGCAGCAATTTCGTATTGGAAAATCGCGAGGGATGATAAGCCCCAATATCCACATAAAATTTTGGCCGATTAACCAAGGCATTTGCTGACAGAAATTCCGCAATTAATGTATCTTCTCCAAACTGCGAATAAGAAATAGCGAGAAACGGATCACTAATAATTTGAAGCAATGCCTCTTTTCCCGCAGGATAAAATTGTTGAGCGATCATGATCTGAAATCAAAGTCTTTTTTTACAAACCATTCATCGCAGTTAGTGAGGTTTTGATGTTTTATCTCAAATCCTTTGCTAAATAGTAATTCGCTAATTTTAGACCGATTTGCCGACCAATTGTGCTCACAAGTTATAATATTGATATTATATTTTTCAAAGTCAAAAGCTGATAAAATAGAATATTCTGACCCCTCAGTATCAATCGAAAGATAATCTATATTCTTTGGTGCTTTATGTTGCTCCAATAGATCGACTAGAGAAATGGTTTCAACTGGATAAGTTTTGAAATTTGATCTAGAGTGAAAGTCGACTTCTGCATAAATTTGAGCGGTAGAAAGGGTCGCTGCCTCGTCTTCATGGAATTCTATGACCTCTCCAGATGCATTCCATACACATCGAGTGTCTATCAATGCATTTCTATTTTGGCGAAGGTCGCTGTGCCAACATTTTGCTGGCTCTGACAAAATACCGCGCCAACCGAAGTTTTTTTCGAGTATAAAGGAATTACTTCCTTCAACCCCATTTGTTGCGCCAAACTCAACAAAAAAACCATCACGCTTATATCCGGTTTCTTTAAGAACAAACAAATCCTGATAATATTGTGATTTAGAATTTGTTATTCCTGTAATAAGATCAGCGCGGAGCATCAGTGTATTAATTGCATGCGCATGTTGCGCCAAGATCTGATTTTGATTTTGCACGCAATCAATTAATTGCTTTATTGGGTTTTCCATATGGCGTAAAATTTTTTATATCTATATTTTAATCATGAATTTATGATGCTTTTTAGCATATAGTAAAGATTATATTTAAACAAGACCTTGTGCCTATTTTTGTGCAAATATTCATTTGATGGTTTCTCATCTACTACTCGCTTAATTTTTTCGACCGTTTCTTCTATGCTGCTGCCATGAATAAGATTGTGAATGCCTCCATCAAAATACTCGTTCACTTTACGCGCTCCAGCGTAAATAGGAACCGAATAACCTAAAATGGCATCGCTCAGTTTTTCGGTCCAGTAGTGATCGCTTGCATCATTTTCAATAACAACGGTGTAATGATATCTATCAATGGCATCTCGTTTTTCTGCGATGGGATTCCAACCAAATCCGAACAGATCAATATTTTGGCCAAAGTGCTTTTGTAAAGCCTGCGCAACTTGAAGTCTCCATTGATGCCCGGGAGTGCCCGCCTTTTGCGAAGCAATGCAGGAGATCAACCTGTCTTTATGAGGCTTATGCATCTCTGCAAGATCCTGTAGTTCCAAGTTGCCCTCAGGTGCTGGCGCATGCAGAAGACCGACATCTGTTCGGAATTTAATCCCATAAAACCATGGGACGGCAGCCTGACTTATTATCAGTTTTGTCCCTTTTGGAACAGGAATAGGAAAAGGGCAAACCACGGTCCCCATTTCAGCTATGTATTGTGGAGGAGGCATCCAAATTCTAGGATTTTCCATCAAAACGCAAATCCGTTTTTCCTTAGGGAATTTTTTTGCCGCATCGGGAATGGATGGCCCTCCAAATGTGACAATAAAGGATGCATCCTCCGTCAACTTTTCGGAAAATTTGAATTCGCCAACCACACCATGGGAAAAATAAGTTTGTCGAATAGAGGGGAATGTCGGGGCGCCAATCTCCGCTTCGTGACTATGCAGATAAACGCCGATTTTTCCGTTTTTGGGCACTTTTGGAATCGCCGTTTCAGTAAAGAAAATATCAGGTCCTGCGTTTGCAACAGCAAGAGGATTCTCCGCAGGCGTAGTCTTGAGAGTTTCTTTGTCTACTATGCCAGATTGCGGAACCATACCCAACATTTCCTCTGCAATTTTTTCAATACGCACAACCGATTCCGTTACAGAAAACTGCATTGCTCGTTTTTGAGAATTGATTTGAAGCTTATCGCGCATCTCCTTATTTGCAGCTAGCGTAGCAAGGCTTTGAGCAAGAGATACTGAGCTTCCCATTTCGAAGACAAGACCATCGATACCATGGCGAATGACCTCCTGAGTTCCGCCCGTGCCAGATGTGATGACAATCAAGCCGGAGGCCATGGCTTCGACCTGACTGATTCCAAATGCCTCGGGAACCTGCGTGGGAAAAACGAGAACATTGCATCGAGCAAATAAAGCGGCCAGACCCTCGCGATCCAAAAAACCATTGAATCGCACTTTAGCAGCCATACCATTGTTTTGAGCGAATTCTTTAAGAGCGCGGATATAGGCCTCATCGGTTGAATCACCCGCAAAATCAGCCTCAAATTCAATGCCCGATTGGTTAAGGGCATTCAGAGCATCCATGAGAACATGGGCGCCTTTATAGGGCATCACAAGCCCGGCAAAGGCGATTCTCAGTCGACGAATATCGGGAAGGAACTGCTTAAAGAAGCGATCCACGCGCGCCCCTGGATAGACCGTGCTGAGCTTGGAAACTTTGTAGCCTTGTTCCAGAACATTTTTACCCAGCCAATCACTCGCTGGAGCGATCGTGTAAAGCGGCGATTCAATACTTTCTTGAGGGTGATAGCCTGGCGTTTGATTCCCCAGAGAATGAAGAACAGGCATTTTTATTGCTATTAACGCCCTGAGAATATCAACCCCCAGAAAATCGAAGTTGCCTAACAAAACAAAATCGGGCTTGAAAGAGGTAACGGCCGCAAGAACTTTTTCCTTGTTGGCTTGAGCTGTACGACGAAAAAATGTTAAGTCCCCGAGCTGCTGGGTTTTTCCGTTTTTCCATTCTCCTTGGAGCACGAGACTTCTTTCCACCAACGGCTCTAAATCTGGCTCTCCGCCATCCGGCGTTTTTTGAAGGTAGGGGGCATCGCCGGTGAGGATTTTTAAATGATGTCCTCGCTTGATGAGGCCATTAGAAAATTCCCAAATCTTTCGGCCATAACCACCCATTTCCTGGGGGGGAAAAAGATTTGTCACAACCAGAATGGAATAGCTGGTGGTTGGCAACGGTGGCGTGCCACCGGATATCGCCTGTTTGTATTCAGAAATGCCTGCAGAAGAGACCCATTTTTGCTCTAGATCTTCGCGCAGTTGGTTTATTTCTGGAGGTAGTGGCTGTATGCGATGCGCTTCATGCAGCAAAATAGCTGCATCCTCTTCGACTCCAGCTTGAAGGCATAGATCCGCAAGCTGGAATAAAGCAGGCAGACTGTTCCGATCGAGAAACAAAGCTCGCTGGAGGGCATTTTGATAGACTTCTGGAAGCTCCAGAGCCAATGCCTTG
Source organism: bacterium (assembly GCA_009920585.1). Taxonomy (GTDB): domain Bacteria; phylum Verrucomicrobiota; class Verrucomicrobiia; order Chthoniobacterales; family Terrimicrobiaceae; genus UBA967. Next base: position 4,510 of record RFZT01000087.1, on the reverse strand, counting down.
TCGGCAACCTTCAGCGCCTGAAAGGCCTGTGTACAAGCGTCTAAAATTTCTGGCAACGCTGTTTTGACTTTTGCGGCGTCGACCGTATCTAAAAGCTTCAAGGATCGTAGAGCGCCATATGCAAACTCATAAACGCCCTTGGCAACTTCCACGAACCCCCATTCCTGCAGGTGCGCTGAGACGCTATGAGGAGCAATCACAAACTTACCTTCAAAGAAGCCTAGCATTTCGTCTAACTCTGCTTCGGCACCAGACAAAAAAAGGATAGCTCCTCCAGCAGTATTCACCAAGACACGCGGCAAATCGGCAAAAAACGCATTAGCCTCATCAAGCGTTTCCTTGGCGACCCAAACCACTAGCGGCGGAGTAGTGCGGTGCATTTCTTGGAGGAACTCATAGGCCTCCACGCCTGGCACAAGATCCGCTCCTTGCACGCTCGTACGGACCTTGGAGGCTTCTTCATCCAACGAATACAAGGGACTTTCCTTTCCCTCCAAAACCAACTCGAAAAACTCGCGGATTTTGACATCTGGGTGGTGTAACTCCAGGAGTTTCTGCTGTCCACTTCGGCGAATGCGATCCGCATCCTCGGGATGATCCAAATAAAACCGAGCTTTTTCCATCAACTCATCCACGCTGCTCCATACCTCAATATCTTCTCCTGGCTTGAAAAGGAGCTCCAGCCCAGATGAAGGAGTCAACTTGTCGGTAAGCAGAAAACCACCTGCAGCGAGCGCTTCAAAAACGCGCAGATTCAAATCGCCATTGAGGGAAACATTGAGCGTCACAACCGAGTCCGCGTAGATATCAGCAGCCTCAGCAGGCGTGCCTCGGAGCATCTCCAATGGAAGCCCTGATTTTTTAAGGCCCTCAATGACTTGACATCGGTAAGGATGAAATTTGCCGGCTTGGCCAACAAACGAAAATTGGCGACTCGGAATCGGTGATGGAGTTCTTGGAAAGAATGTGAAATCGAAGGCTGGAATCCAATGAAGATTTTTCAACCCAGCCTCAAAAAACCAGCGCGCATGATGTCTGGTATGGTCGAGTATGATTCGATCAAAATTCTCCTGCTTGGCATAGGCCACAAGCTTCTGGATCGGCATACCCATGTGATGCGTGTCACCCACCAAAAGAACACGAGGACACTTAAATGCTTTTAGGTTAGATGGCAGATTTCGCGCTGAGGCATCAGCTTTGACGAGCAAGATATCCGGTTGCTGAGTGATCTTTTTTTGAGAAAAAAACTCTCGCGCATCATAACTCCCCGTCGGCGTTTGAATCGCCCGCGACGTAGAAACAAGATTCGTTTCCGCATCTGGACTACAAAAAATCTCCTTCGAGGATAAAATTTTTTGCCGATAAAGCGGTCGAGCACCTAAAAAAAAGAGAAAAGCCCTGCAATCGTTCATGAGAAATACCGCGACACTAACCTTCAAAAATAAAGTCTCATAATTCTTGCTAAAACTTGGACGTATTTCAAGGTGATATTCAAAAAAATTGTATACACTATGTGCGTTCTACAGATGGTGCACGCGAATCTAAAAATCCGTGGTGCAATTTGGACTCGCGCCATGCATTCTACTTAATGTTTTCTGACTACGCATGAATCATAAACAAAGAACTCATCTCCTTGAGGAGGCACTTTCGCTTCACCAATCCCACCAGCACGACGAGGCGGAGCGCATTTACTCAAAGGTTCGGCGCGAGTGTCCGAAAGATTTTGATGCATGGTATCTCTCGGGGGCAATGGCGTTTCAGCGCGGAGGTCACCTAGAAGAGGCAGTGGGGCTATTGCAAAAAGCGCGCAAACTGAATTCCGACTCGGTTGAGTGCCGAATGTTTCTTGGGATGGCTTTAGCAGACCTTAAACGCTTCACGGAGGCTGAACCCCACCTGATTCGTGCCTTAAAAAAATCACCTCACATGCCTGAAATGTGGGAGAATCTGGCACGTTGTCAGAAGGCGATGGGTCTGCCGCATGCGGCGCTGGAATCGCTCGAAAAGTTCACCGAACTTCAACCCTCCAATTCTCATGCCCACGAACTGCTCGGTGAACTCGTTGCTTTAGTAAATGGATTTGCCGCAGCCGAACCTCACTTTCGTAAGGCGACCGAAATTGATCCTAGGTTCGCCATTGCTTGGAGCAACCTTGGTCTTTCCCTCTTAGAAAAATCAGGCCACATCTCCGAGGGTATGGATTGCTTCGACAAAGCACTCCAACTTGACCCCTTCCTCGTCGCCGCATCCAGCGCCCGGGCACTGGGTCTCCAACGTCTTTATAAAACAGAGGAGTCACTGGATTTGTATAATTCCATTCTGTGGATGGAGCCGCAGAACACTCAGGTGCTCAGCGCGCGAAACATGCTACTTAACTACCTTCCACGCCAAGATCGCCAAAGCGTTTTCGAAGCGCATAAAGAATTTGGCTCCCTCTTTCCTCAGCAAGAAAATGAAGTTTTTTTTAATCCAAAAGAGCCCGAAAAAAAACTTCGTGTCGGCTTTATTTCACCAGATTTGCGCCATCACTCAGTTTCCTTCTTTCTCAAGCCACTGCTACAAAATCTCGACTCCTCGCGTGTGCAGACGCTGCTTTACCATTGCCACCACATCGAAGATTCCACTAGCGACACGCTGCGAAAGTTGGCGCACAAATGGACTAACCTCAACAGCGTCGAGGATGACGCTGCTGCAGAGCTGATCCGAAAGGACGCTCCGGATATCCTCGTTGATCTCGCTGGCCACTCAGCCATGAACCGTTTACCTCTCCTCGCGCGAGGCCTTGCTCCAGTGCAGATATCCTACCTCGGTTACCCCAATACCACAGGTCTTTCGAACATCACGCATCGGCTTGTTGATGAGCTCACCGACCCCTGCGGTGAAGCCGATGCCTTTAACACGGAAAAACTCATTCGCTTCTCTCCTTGCGCGTGGGCCTACGAAGCCCCTGCGGACGCCCCTTCGCCCGCCATGCCAGAAGCAGCCTCCCCGATCACTTTCGGATCATTCAATAATTTCCTCAAAGTCACGGACGACACACTCCGCATCTGGGCTCGCCTGCTTGCCTCATTGCCTGGCGCGCGCCTACTCATCAAGAGCCCTTATCTTGAGGACAACGATGTTCGCAAAAGCGTGCTTGAGCGCCTCACCTTGGCAGGCATTTCCGAAGACCACGTCGAAATCATGGGATTCTTTGACTCCCCCCTAGACCACCTCGCCGCCTACAACCGAGTGGATGTCGCCCTCGATACTTTCCCCTACAATGGCACCACAACAACCTGTGAAGCCCTCTGGATGGGCGTTCCAGTTGTTTCACTCATTGGGGATCGCCATGCGTCACGTGTAGGGCTTTCTCTCCTGACTGCCATAGGTCACTCCGACTGGGCTGCAGAAAACGAAGAAACCTACATCGAAAAATCCGTTGCTCTTGCACAAGATCGCTCTCTCCGGTTGCATCTACGCGATTCCCTCCGCGCAAAAGTTGCAGCGAGTATCCTCTGCGACTCTAAAGACCAAGCTCACCGATTTGAAAATGCTCTTCGTCAAATCTGGCTTGATTGGTGCACCCGAGATGAGAAATAGCGGCATGTCCGCCTAGGCAAACATGCCGCTTCTTTTATAGATCTTCTTATTCTAGCAGTTTCAGCAACTTTTCAGACCGCGCGTTAGCTTGAGCCAGTAGAGCGAGATTGGATTCCTCCAAAAACTTGTATTTGGAGTAACTGACCATTTCTGTAGCGACATCCAAGTCGATAATGCGACTATTGGCTGCCTCCAGATTGGTCTTATTTACCTCCAACAAGTCCGAAGCAAATCCCATTCTGTTCTGCTCGGACCCGTTTGTCGCACGTAGCGAGGCGAGATTGTCTAATGCAGTTGCTAGGTTCGCAGCTATCGTTCCAGACGTGGCGCCAAGCCCACTCGCACTACCGACAAGATTCGTTACAGATGACAAATCCAGTTGCGAAACACTCATCGTTTGCCCTGTGAGTGAAATGGTGAGGGTTGCAGCTGTCGCTGAAGTGACCACGTTATCTCCATCAGTGCTAAACATGGCTTGACCATTGAATGTTTCTTGAAGCATTCCATCCAATTGTTGCTTGTAACCAGAAAACTCCAACTCGTAGAGAGCCTGGGTTGTCGTATCCGCAGCTCCAAGCGCTTTAATGGACGTCGCACTCATTGCTGCAAGAACATTGGCAGCGGTGCCGAGCACACCGTCCTGCGTTTCGAGGTAAGACTTCGCATTTGACATATTACTGATCGCTGCCTCCGTCTGTCGAATTTGAACACCCAATTTCATGGACACGGCGAGACCACCTGGATCGTCCGCGCCAGAGTTAATGCGTTGCATTGTTGAGAGGCGCTGTAAGCTCCTCTGCAGATTTTTGTTGTTTTGCCCAAGTTGGTAGGCAATGCCTGTTGCACTTGTTACGTTAAACATAATATTCCTTTACTTCTTTTGCAGCTTCCGCGCCGCCATCGGGTCGCTTTGATTTATCGTGTTCGA
>RFZT01000086.1 GCA_009920585.1 bacterium | reverse complement strand
GCTTTGCATCGGCAAGCTCGATGGCGGCTACGTGTTGGCTTCCGAGAGTTGTGCGTTCGACCTCATTCATGCCGAATTCATCCGCGACGTGGAACCCGGCGAAGTCGTGATCATCGACGAAAACGGTCTTCGCAGCGAATGGCCTTTTAAAAAAGAACGGAGCGCGTTTTGCATTTTCGAATACGTTTACTTCGCCCGTCCAGATAGCAATCTCGCGGGAACGAATGTGAGTATCGCCCGTGTCGAAATGGGGCGGGAACTCGCCCGCCGTCACCCGGTCGAAGCCGATCTCGTGATTCCTGTCCCGGACTCCGGGATTTTTGCCGCGCTGGGTTTTTCCGAGGAACTCGGTATTCCCTATTACCCCGCCTTTGTGCGAAACCACTACATCGGCCGCACGTTCATCCAGCCGACACAAATGATCCGCGACTTCAATGTGCGTGTGAAGCTCAACCTCATTCGTTCCGCCGTCGAGGGCAAGCGCGTCGTCGTTGTCGATGACTCGATTGTTCGCGGCACGACTGCCCGCTCGCGTGTCGTCAATCTCCGCGAAAACGGCGCCAAGGAAGTCCACATGCGCATCAGTTGCCCGCCACACAAGAACGCGTGCTACTACGGCATCGATTTCCCAGATCCCGATAAGCTACTCGCTAACCAATGCACGATGGAGGAAATCTGCAAATACCTCGGCGCCGATTCTCTCGGCTATCTGGATGTCGAGGGAATGGTGCGAGCCACTGGTCGCGAATCCAATGAATTTTGTATGGCCTGCTTCAACGGCGAATATCCAGTCCCGTTCGATTCGAAATTCGACAAGCTCATCATGGAAAAACGCCGTTCCCAAGCCCGACTCCTCGAAGCTCCAACCGCCCGTCTCCTTTGAAAACTCCAAGCAAACAAAAAGCCTATGCCGCTGCCGGCGTCGATGTGGACCTCGGCAACAAAGTCAAAAAGGGTATTCACGCCCTCGTTAGCGCCACCCACGGTCCCGAGGTTCTCGGAAAAATCGGCGGCTTCGGCGGTCTTTTCCAGCCCAATTTCAAGGGCATGAAGGAACCTGTGCTTGTGTCCAGCGTGGACGGAGTCGGCACCAAGTTGAAAATCGCCTTCGCGACCGATCGCCACGATACCATCGGCCAAGATCTCGTGAACCATTGCATCAACGACATCGCCGTCATTGGTGCCCGCCCCCTGTTTTTTCTCGACTACATCGGCGGCGAAAAACTCGACCCGGTCGTCTTCAAACAAATCCTCAAAGGTTTCGCCAAGGCCTGCAAAGACGGCGGGTGTGCCCTCATTGGTGGGGAAACCGCCCAAATGCCCGGTATGTATCAAAAAGGGGAATACGATGTCGCTGGAACCATCGTTGGCGTAGTCGATCGCTCGAAAATGCTCGACGGCTCGAAAGTTCGCGTTGGCGACGTGCTTATTGGACTCCGTGGAAATGGCCTCCACACGAATGGTTATTCTCTGGCTCGCCATGTCCTTCTCGAAAAAGGCAAACTCCCCCTCGACAAGCCCGCGCCTGGAATGCCCCAACCCCTCGGCAAGGAACTCCTCCGCGTTCATCCGAATTACCAACCGCTCATGGCCTCCCTTCCCGCCGGCATACTCCACGGCGCCGCGCATATCACGGGTGGTGGTCTTCTCGACAACCTTCCGCGCGTACTCCCCGAGGGTTGCCGCGCCTCGATCCACAGCTCCACTTGGAAACTGCCGCAGATCTTCAATCTCATCCAGACTCTAGGTAATGTCCCCATGGACGAGATGTATCAGGTCTTCAATATGGGCATCGGCATGGTGCTCATCGTTCCCGCTAAGAGAGCCGACGAAGCCCTACGCCTCGCGAAAGGCATCCGAATCGGGGAAATTATCGCTGGTTCCCAGGATGTCGTCATCGATTAATACCGATGTCTCTTTGAAATTGGACTTTGCACCGCAAAAGAAGGGGGCATGGCCGTCTCGGCCGTGTGGAGACTGGTTTACTTGCTCGTACCCTGCCCAGTAGAACCAATGGGCACGCCAAAGCACACAGGCGTTCCGCTGGGGGGACGCACTGTGCCCCTCTCCTCAAATCCAAAAGCAAGCTGCTTGTGGTATTACTTCGCTTTTCCGAGAAGGTAGTCGGGATTCAGTTTCTTGAGCGCCGTGGGCACAAAGAGACCATCTTTGCGAATCAGTTTTCCGTCGAACCACACCTCGCCGCCACCGCAATCGGGTCGTTGAATGCAGACCATGTCCCAGTGGATGCGGCTTGTATTCCCGTTTCCAGCCGTTTTGTAAGCTTGACCAGGCGTGAAGTGGAATGACCCCGCGATTTTTTCGTCGAAAAGGATATCACGCATGGGATGGAGGATGTGGGGGTTGAATCCGAGTGCAAATTCCCCGATGTAGCGGGCGCCTTCATCGCTATCCAAGATCCGGTTGAGCGCTGAAGTGTTATTCGACGTGGCATTCACAATCTTCCCGGCCGAGAATTCCAAGCGGACCCCATCAAAGGCCTGGCCTTGATAAATGCTAGGCACATTGAAGGTCACGAAGCCCTCAACGCTTTTCTTCACGGGGCAGGAAAAAACTTCACCATCCGGGATGTTGCGGTCGCCGCCGCAAGTCACAGAGCCGATCCCCTTGATCGAAAAATGGAGGTCTGTGCCGGGACCCTTGAGATGAACTTTGTCGGTGCTATCCATCAGCGTTTTGAGCGCAGCCATGCCTGGCGCCATTCGGCTGTAATCGAGAGTGCAAACTTTGAAGTAGAAATCCTCGAATGCCGGTGTGCTCATCTGCGCTTGTTGAGCCATGGCGGGCGTCGGCCAGCGTAGCACGACCCACTTGGTCTTATTGATCCGCCAATCCATCACCGGGCGCATCGCTCCGGAGATCAGCCGCATTTTTTCGTCCGGCACATCACTCATTTCGGTGATGTTGTGGCTGCCTCTCACCGCGATGTAGGCGTCCATCTTTTTCATGCGGGCCAATTCCACGCTGCTAGCGATTGTTAGTTGAGCTTCCTCTGCACCCAATGCGATTTCGCGGGACACACGCGCGTGATGCATTTGAACGAAGGGAATGGCGCCGCAGGCCCTGGTCGCCTGGATGAGCGAAATCGCCATTTCGTCTGGGGCGTCAAAGATATCGATGAGAACTTTTTCTCCAGATTTCAGCTTCGTCGAGTGGCTCGTGAGAACGTCTGCCAGTTTGTCCAAACGGGGATCATGCATAAAAATTAGCGTCCTATTTTCTCTGAAAATTCTCCCAAACGGCGAGCGGCATACGCAGAAAGCGCGGGCCGAACGAAGGGAAGTGCGAGTTTGCAAATATTAAAAGCGGTCATCAGCCAGCGCCGGCGATCTTTAACGGCGGGCTCATTCTTGAGAGCGGAAGAGCCCCCTTTTTGAGGAACGGTCTTGGTGATGGTTTTGGTTTTTGGACCCGCAAAGATATATCCGACCGCCGCGGCTCCACCTAACCACGCGAAGGGACGGGATGTTACCGAGCGCTTGAGTTTGCCGAGAATATTAAACTCTTCCGCGATGGCGGCGGTGTCGCGGGCGATGGCCAGTCGGCTCCGGCGGAGTTCTTCGAGAATGGCTTCCTTATTACTCATGGCGGGGAGCGTTCTTCTGAAGGGCTTCCAAGTCGCTCGCGATCTCTCGGCGGGTTGTAGTGAAAACGGGACTGCGGCTATAATCCCTCACATGCCTAGCGCAAAGGTAAGCGGCCAATCCATGCAGGATCGTGAGTGCAGAAAAAATCCAGAGCCAAGAGAGACCGAGGAAGTGGGCCGCTAAAAAGACAATAGCGATCACCAAGAGGATGTATCCTAAAGCGGCAAAAAAGAGCGCCGCTGCGAGCATCACCAGCAAGCGCGTGTAGAGCGCCATGGCTTCGCGGGATTCCTCCCCAGCCAAAGCCAAAATCGCTTGTAAATACCGGCCCGAAGATCCGATGAGACTCAAGATTTCCGCCATGAGTCCACGAGCAGTCGTGGACCGGCCATCATGCTCCGGCAGTGAAGCGCTCATGGTGCGATTTTTCGCTGCAATCAACGACGAAGGATAACTCCTAAAAGGAAGCCAACGCCAAGCGCGATACCCACGGATTGGAGCGGATTCTCACGGATGTAGGCCTCCGCTTCGGTTTGGTAGCTCTGTGCGTAGCCAGAGGCATCATCCAAAAAATGGTTTGCTTTGAATCTGATGTCTTCGGTTTTCACGCGGGCCTGATCACGAAGGTCTTGGTAGGTCGTGCTCGCGGCTTCACCAAGGTCTTTCGCGGCGGCGCCGAGATGGCCCCGGCTGGCTTCAAAAGCCTCTTTGGCTTGGGCTTTGACAGTTTCACCAACCACTCTGCCGGCGCTCGCTGCCGCATCGAGAGCTTTTTTGGCGTGTTCTGTGCTGCTTTCGAGTTTTTTCACCGCTGTATTGGATTCGGTTGTTTCAGACATAATTTTAATGGTGGGTTGCACTTTTAATCCTGACATGGAATTCATCCTTGGCAAGCGTCAAGGCACTCGGAATGATGAGGCATATGACTAATGCAACTGCCTTCGCCCCCGGTCGTGTGGAGATCCTCGGGAATCACACAGATTACAATGGAGGTGTTGTCCTCTCAGCGGCTTTACAACTTGGGGTGACCGCCACAGGTTGCCGCCTTGCCAATGGTGAGGTTCAACTCGGCAGCGGGGGTATGGGCGGCATGGTGACCCTGAATCGGAATGAGGGATTAAAACCGCGCCACGATTGGACGGACTATCCGCTCGGTGTTGCGGAAATGCTGGCTCGCGCGGGCGCAGAGGCGGGGGGATTTGCGGTGCAGTTTGATTCCACGCTCCCAAGTGGCGCTGGCCTATCCAGCTCGGCCGCACTCGAGGTGGCGACGGCGGTTTTTCTCTCGCGTCTGTATCCTTTCACGCTCTCTCGCATGGAGGTCGCCAAGCTTTGCCGACGCGCGGAAAATGAATTTGTGGGAGTGAATTGCGGTCTCCTCGACCAAGCCTCGTCGGTTTTTGGTCGTAAGGATCATCTGGTTTATCTGGATTGCCGGGCGGAATTAGTGGAGGAGATTCCCTTTCCCTCCCATCTCGGTCTGCTCATCATTAATTCCTCCGTCAAACATGCGCTGACCGGTGGAGAATATAACGAGCGGCGCGAGCAGTGCTTTGCTGCTGCCGCAGCGATGGGCGTTGAGGCGCTTCGCGACACGACCAGCGCCGCACTCGAGGCGGCTGATCTTCCCGCTCTGGCGAAGCGTCGCGCCCGTCATGTGGTGGGTGAAAATGAGCGTGTTTTCGAGGCGATTGAGGCTCTTCGGGCTGGGCATGGAGATAAACTCGGTCAACTGATGACGGCATCTCACCGCAGCTCGATGGAGAATTTTGAAAACAGCACGCCGGAGCTGGATTTGCTGGTCGAACTCGCCATCCAACAAAAAGGCTGCCTTGGTGCACGTCTTACTGGCGGTGGGTTCGGGGGCGCGATAGTTGCTTTGGTGGAGCAAGATGCCGTCGAAGAGGTTCTCAAAAACGTCAAATCCGTCTACGACACCCAAACCGGATACTCCGCTACGGGTTATCGCTGCCGCGCTGGAGCCGGGGCCCTGCCTCCCGATCACGGCCAAGCCTGATTTCACCTGATTCTCGACATAAGAGGCGAATCCACGTAGTCTCCCGACATGCTAAGCCGGTTGACAGATATCGCCATTCAGATTCTCACCTCCTACGAGTTGGTGGGCGGGCTGAATAATACGGATGGACATAATCTGCCCTCCAAGCGTGCTCTGGCGGGCCTCTGCGAGCAATTGCTGCAATTCCTTTTTCCAGGATTTCATGACGAGCGACCGATTCACAAAAGCGAACTCGCTGAGATCACGGAGACTCGTCTGCAAGCTCTGGCCGATCAACTCGAGGACCAAATTTTCAAAAGCCTCCGGATTTCCGACCCTGAATGCCCCAAATCCCGCGCCAGCGAGCTCTTGTTGCAGTTTTTGGAGGCTCTTCCGGGCGTTCGGGAGTTGCTGCGCACGGATATTATTGCTGCCTATGAGGGCGATCCTGCGGCGGTGAGCAATGAGGAAATTATTCTCTCTTACCCTTTTCTGGAAGCGATCGCGATTCAGCGGTGCGCCCATTTGCTCTACCTCGAAAAAATTCCACTCCTACCTCGGATGATGACCGAGTGGGCCCACGCCTGCACCGGAATCGACATTCATCCCGGGGCCGAAATTGGGGCGTATTTTTTCATCGACCACGGCACGGGGGTCGTCATTGGCGAGACCTGCCGTATCGGTCGGCGTGTAAAGCTTTACCACGGAGTCACCCTCGGCGCCCGCAGCTTTGCCAAGGACGAGTCTGGTTCCATCGTGAAAGGCGGTAAGCGTCATCCTGAGGTCGGAGATAATGTGACTATCTACCCGAATTCCACTATTCTCGGTGGAGGAACGGTGATTGGCAGCGGATCTACCATCGGAGCGAACGTTTTTCTTATGCAAAGCGTCCCATCAGATTCACTCGTAGTTTACGAAGAGAAACAATTGCGTATTGTTGATAAGAACCGTTTGGTCGGTTCCACAGAAATCGAATGGTTTATCTAGACTACAACGCCACCACGCCACTCGCCCCTGAGGCGAGGGATGCCATGTTGCCGTTTTTGGACGGCGATTTTGGAAATCCTTCGTCCATTCACGCGGCGGGACGTCAGGCGAGGGCCGCCATCGATGATGCCCGTGACCGTCTCGCAGCCGTCCTTGGCACGAAATCGCACGAGATTATTTTTACCGGCGGAGGCACGGAGTCCTGCAATCTGGGAGTCATGGGCATCGCCCGTGCCCATGCGATGCGCGGGAAGCATGTCATTGTTTCCGCCGTCGAGCATCATGCGGTCCTTCACGCCGTCGAGCATTTACAGCACTTTGAGGGTTATGAGGTCACGATCTTGCCGGTGGATAGTGCCGGAGTCGTAGATCCTGAGCTCCTCGCTCGCCTGATTCGTAAGGACACGACGGTGGTATCCGTGATGCATGCCAACAATGAGACGGGAGCCATCCAGCCTATCGCCGATCTCGCTGCTGTGTGTCTCGAACGGGGCGTTTTTTTTCACACCGATGCCGTTCAGACGTTCGGGAAAATCCCTCTCAGCGCGCGTGTGTCTGGTCTCTCCGCGCTCTCGATCGCGGGACACAAATTTTACGGACCGAAGGGCGTTGGCGCCCTTTATCTCGGGGCCGGCATCGCCGTCTCGCGAACAGCGCATGGGGGCTCGCATGAGAATTCCCGGCGTCCGGGTACGGAAAACGTCGCTGCTATCGTCGGCATGGCCGTCGCTGCCGAAATCGCTGCACGCGATGCAGAGTCCGAGTCCGCCCGACTCGAGCCACTCCGCGAGGAACTCTGGGCAAAAATTGACGCGGCCTGCCCGAAGGCGATCCGCAACGGAAACCCCGACAAATCGCTCGCGAACACGCTCAACGTCAGTTTCCCTGGGGCGGATGGCGAAGCGCTCCTAATGGGCCTCGACCTCGAGGGCGTCTGTGTTTCCAGCGGTAGCGCGTGCATGGTCGGCTCGATCCAGCCCTCGCACGTTCTTGTCGCCATGGGAGTGAATCCGAAGACGGCATTGGCGACGATCCGTTTTTCTATGGGACGCAAGACGACGGAGTCCGATATTTCGCTGACCGCTACGGCGGTGTCTCGCGTCACTGGTCTTCAACCGGCTCTGGCGGCATGAAATACCGTCAACTTCTTCTTGATTTCGGTCGCACCGTGATGCGTCGAGTTCGCTCCAAGCCGGACGACATCAAAAAGCCGCGGCGCAATTCTCGACTGCGTCAGGATCCCTTGTTGGAGGATTTCGCGAATCAGCTTCTCAAGACAGTCGGCTGTCGGGATCTTCATCCTCGCGTTTATTGGAATCCCACACTGCGTACCACCGCAGGCATGGCGATGTTCAGTGAGCGAACGGTTTTGTTGAATCCCAAGCTCGTCGAGGTTTCCGCAGCGGAGGTGCAGCGAACCTTGCGTCACGAACTCGCTCACCTTCTCGCGAAGCACCGCGCCGGTCGCCGCCGCATCGAGGCCCATGGGCTGGAATGGCGTCAAGCTTGCGCCGATCTCGGCATTCCTAATGAAGCTCGTTGTCACGAACTTCCCTTCAAGCGCCGCAAAATCGCACGCAAATTTTTTTACACCTGTCCCGAGTGCGCGACCATGCTAGCCCGCGTCAAACCCCTGCGTCAAAAAACCGCCTGCATCAAGTGCTGCCGCAAACATAATGGCGGACAATACCACGCCCGCTTCCGCTTCCGTCCCGTCGAGCGCCCAGATAAAATCGCAGCCTAGTCGATGTCTGCCTGAATCTTGCGTGAGCGACCGGTAAGGCGTTCGGGTTGTTGTCAAGCTCATCCCAATATCACCGGATCGCCGTATAGGGTTGAGTTGCTAGCGCGAACGATGCGGACAGGGAATACTTCGCCGATGTGGCGTTGGGATCCTTCAAAAACAACGATTTTATTCGTTCGCGTGCGACCCGTGAGGCGTTCGGTGTTGTGGCGACTTGTTCCTTCGCAGAGGATCTCGACCTCGCTTCCGACCAAGGCTTCCAATTTGAGGGCGACATGGCGGTTCACCACTTCTAGGAGGTCTTTGTTCCGTTCCTCTTTCAGTTCTTCGGGTAGTTGGTCCTCCATGGTGGCGGCAGGGGTGTTTTGGCGCTGCGAGTAGCGGAAGACAAATGCGTTGTCGAAGGCGATCTCGTCCATGAGCGAACGGGTGGCTAGGTAATCTTCTTCGGTTTCCCCAGGAAATCCGACGATCACATCTGTCGTGATGGCGATGCCGGGTCGGGCCGAGCGAAG